>JACMMY010000286.1 GCA_014378805.1 Moraxellaceae bacterium | reverse complement strand
CGAGCAACAGGGTGGTCGCGCCACGGCGTATGTACTTGATGCCACACAACCCGAACAAATCGCCGAACTGTTTCATCGCATCACGCAAAGTAATCACATCATCGATCTGGTCGTCAGCAATGTCGGTAGCAACATGCCCTCGCGCTTTTTGCAAACCAAACCGAGTTTCTTTGATCAGATGTGGCGCCTCACCTTTTTGTCTGGCTTCTTGGTCGCGCAGCAAGTATTGCCAATCTTTGCCGCACAACAGCATGGCACACTCATCTACACGGGCGCCAGTGCCTCGCTGCGTGGCAAGCCATTCTTTGCAGCTTTCGCCACAGGCAAAGCCAGCTTGCGTGCCTACGCACTCGCCTTAGCCAGCGAATTTGCTCCGAAAGGTATTCATATTGCCCACGTCGTCATTGACGGCATGGTCGATGGCGACCGTATTAATCGCTTTGCGTTTGGCGTTGGTCGCATCATGCGATTAGTCATGAAAGGCTCAGACGGCGCACTCAGCGTCGAGTCAATTGCAGACAGCTATTGGCAGATTCACCAGCAGCCACAAGGCATGTGGACCCAAGAAACCGAGCTGCGACCCTTTCGGGAGAAATTTTAATGCCCCACTTCATATTTCAGCGCGAGCAACGCGGCTGTGTAATTCTGATTGGCGGCGACAGCGCACTCGCTAACGCACTCCATGCCATCGTCGCACAGACCAATCACGTATTTTTTAGCGTGATACATAATACTGCTAAAAAACCACCCACAGATACGGACAAGCATTTCTATGCCGACCTCAGCAATGCCGAATCGGTGAAAAGTCTCTATAAACGAATCGCTACGGCAGGTTATCGCCCCGAACTCGTCATTTTTCAGCCTGAACCGCCCCAGCCACGAACGACGCTAGATATCACTGCACACGAAGCAGAGATCCGCTGGCAAGGTACTGGACTGAGCCTGTTTCTTGTCGCGCAAGCTGCGCTGCAGGTCATGACACGCAACAAACGCGGCAGTTTGCTCATCCTCGGTTCAACGCTTGCAATGAAGTCGCAGGAAAATATGAATCTGGATACTGCGATGTATGCAGGTCTGCGCGCACTTTCGCAATCGCTCGCGCGTGAGTTTCATCCTCAGGGAATTCATGTGGTCTATGTAGCGCAATCGGATTTGGCTGGTCATGATAAAAACGCAAAACTGACGGCGGATTTATGCTGGCAATTGCATCAGCAACCGAGCAATGCATGGACACAGGAAGTGGTGATCAGCGACTAAATCTCGTCAACGTTGCTCAAGTTTATTCTGCTGTCTGCAAAGCTAATGGGTTGAAAAAACGCCCTATTTATGGATCATTTATAAATAAACATACATAATCAAACCGTGGATTTTTATTTTAATGAAGCTAAAAATGACAGGATAAATGGGCTCCATTAAGAGCGCTCTTATTTGGTTGTAAACTGAGCAAAATATTGCAATATCAAAAAAGCTGGGTGAGAACCCAGCCTATTCAGTTAAAAATATTTCAAAAAAAATCAACTCGCTTTTGCCAAACTCGCAATTGTGGCATGAGCCGCTGCCAATGCATCAATCCGATGCTGTGGTGAGTAAGCAATGCCTTCTGCACGCACAAACTGCACATCGGTTAATCCCACAAAAGCAAATACTTGCTTAAGATACTTTTCTTGGAAATCAGCTGGATTGTCTTCACCAAACGCACTGCCACGACCACTGGCGATCACGATTTTTTTGCCACTGAGCAAACCTTTAGGGCCTGTTTCGCTGTAGCTGAAAGTACGACCTGCAACGAGTACACGATCAACCCATGCCTTCAAGGTTGAAGGAATTGAGAAGTTGTACATTGGCGCGCCAATCACGACGATATCGGCATCGATAAACTGTTGTAGCGTTTGTTCTGCTGCTGCAGCTTCCGCAGCATCGGCTTTCGCCAAACTTGCGCCAGTTAAATGAGGGATCGAATCTTTGTCCAAATCACGATGAGTAACCGTCAAATTTGGGAGCGTTTTATTCAAGTCAGCAACGATTGCAGCGGTAAGTTCACGTGTGACTGAATGGTCGCCGAGTACGCTTGAATCGATATGAAGTACGTTCATTTTTGAATCTCTCTTTTAAATGGATTAGTCGGCGATTTGCCGCGATGGTGTCACTATAGTCGTTTTATTAACACTGACCAACCCCACAAAATAAGACGTATCGTTTCACCTGTAGAACGACCATTCAAATCATGACATACTACGATGATCGTGATTCGTCAGCTTGGGGTCGTTATGGATAATCTGAATGATTTATATATGTATGCCATGGTCGTCGAGCATGGTGGATTTAGCAAAGCAGAACGTGCGCTGGGTATTCCTAAGTCGCGTTTAAGTCGTCGGATTACCGAATTAGAAGCGGATTTGGGTGTGCGTTTATTACAGCGTGGTTCGCGGCATTTTGTGGTGACCGACGTTGGGCAACGTGTCTATCAACATGTGCAGTCTATGCTGACTGAAGCGCAAGCAGCGCGTGATGTGGTGGCAGAGTTGCAAGTTGAGCCGCGAGGCGTATTGCGAGTCAGTGTCCCTGTCGATATCGCTGAACAACAAATGCCGCGCATATTGCCTGAATTTATGCGTTTGTATCCACAGATTCAGTTGCAACTCTCGGTGACCAATCGACGTGTGGATCTCTTGAATGAAGGAATCGATGTCGCTATTCGCGTGCGTGAATCACTGGATAATGATGGCAATTTAGTTATGCGTAATTTCGGTCAAACGACTGCAGTTTTAGTCGCAAGTCCAGACTATCTAAATCGCATGGGTAGACCCCAACACCCTAATGAATTAATTCAGCACCAAACCCTCAGCAGCAATGAACGCGAATACGATCAGCAGTGGACATTGCATGGCCCAGAGGGTAAAGAATCTTTTGAGATTAAGCCGCAATTAATGGGCTTTAGCTTTGCCTTACTGGGCTCTATCGCAGAGCAAGGACATGGTATTACCCTGTTGCCATTGTTGCGCTGTGTCGATCAATTAAAAACAGGCAAACTCGAAATCGTCCTTCCCAACTGGCGTGTACCGCAAGGCATTTATCATGCGGTTTTTGCTTCACGTCGCGGGATGCTTCCTGCTGTGCGTGTGTTCATCGACTTCCTTGCCGAGAAAATTCCACCGATGTTGCAGGAATTAGAATCGAAGTGTGATGAACCTGATCAGAGAAATTTTAAAATTACTGATTGAATGTTCACATCCACAATTAGCCAGTAACGACAGTTTTATAACTTTTTAGAAAACGTATCCAAGTGTATCGTCGATACAGTCGGATACACTTTTGGATACATCACTAAAACTAAATTTAGATAAGCAATAAAAAATCCCTGACCAGCAGGGATTTTTTTGTTTAAGCACTTAACTGGCAATCGTTCCAAACCGACCATTATTGAAATCGCGAATCGACTCATCAATTTCTTGAGTCGTATTCATCACGAATGGACCATAACCTGCAATCGGTTCATTCAATGGTAAACCGCTGAGTATCAAGAACTTCGCATCGGTATTTGCCTCAAGTGTGAACTCAGTACCGACTTGATCAAGTACCACCATTTGCGCCTCACGGGCAATCTGGCTGTTATTCACCTGCACAGTGCCTTTCAAAACAACAACTGCAACGGTATGTCCTTCATTGACAGCAAAAGGAACGTGTTTGCCTGCATTCAACTGCACATCCCAGACATCAATCGGGGAATAGGTTTCCGCAGGGCCTTTATGCCCCTCGTAATCACCCGCAATGACACGCACTTGGCCTGCATTGTTTGGCAATTGGGCGACTGGAATTTGGGCATTCAAAATGCCTTGATAATGCCCAGGCGTCATTTTGTCTTTCGCAGGCAAATTGACCCATAACTGCACCATCTCAAACTCACCGCCCGTTTTGGTATATTCAGGAGAATGAAACTCCTCATGAATCACGCCAGCACCCGCAGTCATCCACTGCACATCGCCTGGGCCAATCGTACCGCCGCCACCGCTGGAATCACGGTGAGACACTTCGCCTTTATAGACAATGGTCACCGTTTCAAAACCACGATGAGGATGTTGACCGACGCCACGTGGTGTCGTGGTTGGGGTGAATTCTGTTGGGCCTGCATAATCCAACATCAGAAACGGACTCATCTGTTCGCCAAGCGTATCGTAGGAAAACAAGGTTCTTACAGGAAAACCATCACCGACCCAATGCTGACGTGGGCTGCTATAGGTACCGAGTATTTTTTTCATCGTATCCTCCGTAGTGATTTGTTTGAATAGCATCACTGTATGAAACAAGCATACAACTAGAACGATAACCGCGATAGATGGCTAAAATGCACATTAGCATTCTATTTTTAGAACAATGATAGGCTCGAAATTTTAAGGTCAAAAGCAAATCCTCCCTAGCCCTCCTTTTTCTAAGGAGGGGACTATTTTGGCTTCGCCAAAATACAAAAAGCTCCTCCCTTTTACAAAGGGCACTTCGTCTTGCGAAGCTGTGCTTCTCATGGGAGGGATTTTGCTTTTGACTTATAAAACACTCTAGTCTACCCATTCAAAAAACTCGTTAAGAAACATTTCAGAATCTATTGCAACACCATCAACTTACTGTATAAAGAATAGAACCCTAGTTGGAGATATACCATGACTTTATCTACACCAACATCGCAAAACGATCCTCATACTCCTCTACGCGATGATGTTCGCCTCCTCGGTGGATTATTGGGCGATACGCTTCGCCAGCAAGTCGGGCAAGCGTTGTTTGATAAAGTCGAAATGATTCGAAAACTGGCCAAGCAAACCCGTGATGGTGATACTCATGCAGGTAAAGAACTCAATCATGTGCTGGAAGCATTAACCGATGACGAATTATCGCCTGTCGCGCGCGCATTCACTCAATTCCTGAATCTCGCCAATATCGCCGAGCAATATCATCGCGTTCGCCGTCGCCGTGCTTGGCAATGCGTTGAGAACAAAGCCCCTCAACACGGCTCAACAGGTGAGCTATTTCCGCGTCTTGCGGCAAAAGGTATTAGTGCAGAAGTACTGTGGCAAAGCGCACAGGATTTAGACATTGAACTGGTACTCACCGCACATCCAACTGAAATTAGCCGCCGTACGCTCATCCAAAAATATGATGACATTGCTGATAGCTTGGAAACTCTCGACGTGATGAAACTCACACCGTTTGAACGCGAGCAACAAATTGCCAAGCTCAAACGCGACATTATTGCGGCATGGCATACCGATGAAATTCGCCACCATAAGCCCACGCCTGTGGATGAAGCAAAATGGGGGTTTACTGCGATTGAACAAAGTCTGTGGTTCGCCGTACCACAGTTTGTTCGTGAATTTGATGCCAGCATTTTTGAGCATACAGGCAAACATTTACCCCTCACCAAAACTCCGATTCGCTTTGCGTCATGGATGGGCGGCGACCGTGATGGCAATCCCAATGTCACACATACTGTCACTGAAGAAGTGCTATTGCTATCGCGTTGGCAAGCGGCTGATCTATATTGGCGAGATATCGATGCGCTGCGCTGGGAACTGTCTATGGATGCGTGTAGTGCTGCATTACGCGATGCGCTGACAGAACAAGGTATTACCGATAGCACCGAACCTTACCGTGACATTCTTCGTGAAGTCCGCCGACGTTTAGGACGCACCCGTGATTGGGCTGATGCTCGTCTGCGCGGTGAACTCAATGTCGATAAAGAAGGCATTTATTTACATGCCCATGAGCTGATGCAACAGCTGACGTTGTGTTATGAATCACTAATTGAATGCAATATGGAAGATGTGGCGAATGGAGAATTAATTGACATCATTCGTCGTGTGGCTTGTTTTGGTGTGGAACTGCTTAAACTGGATATTCGTCAAGAATCAGGACGGCATGTAGAGGTTTTAAATGCCATTACTGAATATCTAAAAGAAGGTTCTTATGCGGAATGGGACGAGGACAAACGCCGTGCATTCTGCTTACGTGAGTTGAAAAACCCACGCCCACTCTTACCAAAAATTCTGAATGCTGCGCCTGATGCGGCGATTTTATCTGCGAATGTCCAAGAAAGCCTCGCAACCTTTAATGTATTGGCTGAACATCCGGGTGAAGCACTGGGCGCGTATGTCATTTCGATGGCACGAAGTACCAGTGATGTACTCGCCGTCATGTTGCTGCAAAAGAAAGCGGGTGTACAAAAGTTACTGCGCGTCGTGCCGTTGTTTGAAACGCTTGATGATTTGGATCATGCACCGAGCATTATTGATGCGCTGTTGTCTCTTCCTGAATATCTGGCGCTGATTCAGGGTCATCAAGAAGTCATGATTGGCTACTCAGATTCTGCGAAAGATGCAGGCTTCCTCACCGCCAATTGGGCGCAATACCGCGCGCAAGAAGCCCTAACAGCAGTCGCCAAAAAACATGGCATTAAACTCACGCTTTTTCATGGTCGCGGTGGTTCAGTCAGTCGTGGCGGCGCACCCACCCACCAAGCGCTTCTCGCTCAACCACCGGGTTCTGTACAAGGTTCTATTCGCGTGACCGAACAAGGGGAAATGATTCGCTTCAAATTCGGCATGCAAGGCGTTGCGATTCGAAATCTTGAGTTGTACACCACGGCAACACTGGAAGCATCTCTCCTGCCACCGCCTGCTGCTAAGCCCGAATGGCGTACGCTCATGGACAACATGACGCAAATTTCGCTGGACACGTATCGTAAAACCGTCCGTGAAACACCCGATTTTATTCGTTATTTACGAACTGTGACGCCTGAACTGGAATTACAACTTTTACCACTGGGTTCTCGTCCAGCGCGACGTAGCACCAGCGGTGGTATTGAGTCGTTACGGGCGATTCCGTGGGTGTTTGCGTGGACACAAATTCGCTTAATGTTGCCTGCTTGGCTCGGCACTGGCGATGCGTTAAGCACGACACTCAATGAAGGTTTTACTGGCACGATTCAAGAAATGATCCGTGATTGGCCGTATTTTTATGCACTCGTCGATATGCTCGAAATGGTCTTAGCCAAAGCCGATCCCGCGATTGTCAGTTACTACGAATCACATCTGACCAAAGATGCCGCATTACTCGAATTAGGCGCGACATTACGCCAACAACTTAGCAATACCACGGAGACATTACTGCGCGTTACCAATCGCAAACAACTCCTTGAAAATGCACCTGTACTACGCCGTTCGATTAACGTCCGAACTCCCTACATTTTGCCGTTGCACATGCTGCAAGCTGAGCTGATGTGCCGTCGTCGCGAGAATGAGGGGACGACAATTTACGATCATCCACTGATGGTGACGATTGCTGGGATTGCCGCGGGGTTGCGGAATACGGGATGATTTTAGACGTTCTCTACTAAGCAAAAAATCTCTTCCCTTTTGGAACCTTAGACCAATGTAATTTGCTCGGGTTTCAGTTAAAGTGCCCCATAATTATTCGCTCTTTTGCGGCACTATAGGGGTACATCATGATCGGTTCAGCACTCAGTAAACTCACTCTAAAAGTGAAAGGTTGGAAACTAGAAGTCAACCCTGAAGCGGTCAGCGATCCAAAAAATGTCATGATCGGCTTTCCACACACCTCTAATTTTGATAGTGTGCTGGCGATGGCTGCTTTTCAGATACTCGACCTGAATTATCATATTTTGATGAAGAAAGAGCTTTTTCGCTTTCCTTTAGGCCCAGTTCTAAAAAGTTTAGGTTGTATTCCTGTCGATCGTGCCAAATCCAAAAATGTCGTACAACAAATGGTCGAAGAATTTGCTCAACATGACCGCTTCACCTTAGCCGTCGCGCCCGAAGCAACACGGGGAAAAGATGGTGAAAAACGCCCTATTCGCACAGGATTCTGGCATATCGCCAAAGCCACCAATGTTCCGATTGTGCTGATGCACTCAGACGTAGAGCATAAGATTGGACGATTGTTCGCGAAAGTTTATCCTAGCGACTCGATGGAAAATGATTTGCTCGAAATTAAACGCTTATATGCCGCCTATGGCGTTGAAGTCATCTTTGCATCGAAAGCAGAATAAATAATCATTCATCTGCTCCACAACCATCATATCCAAATTAAAAAGCCCACTTCATTTGAGTGGGCTTTTTATGATGACTTGATAAACACCAAGAATTGAGCAACTTGAACCGCACCACCTCAAAAACTAGTAGCAGGTGCAGGACCCGGAAAAGCCAGTCGGATGTTTTTCAACCAAGTAGAGCCAAACTGGCGCGTCAAAGACCCTTTGTTATAAGGAATCCCATAGCGAGCAGCAAGCGCCTCAACCCGTGGTGCAACTTCTGGATAACGGTTGCTACACATATCTGGAAACAAGTGATGCTCAATCTGATGACTCAGGTTACCAGACATAATATGGAACAGTTTGCCCCCTTTAATGTTTGCTGATCCCAAAAGCTGACGCAAATACCATCGCGCACGCGTTTCACCCTCAACCTGCTCCACCGTAAAATTGTGCACGCCAGCAGGAAAATGACCGCAAAAAATGATGATGAACGTCCAGATATTACGGATGACATTGGCAATCGCATTTGCGCCTGCAACGAGACCCAGTACCAACCAAGGAGAAACGGGGATAAAAAACGAAATCGGAATACTGACCAATGCCGCAGCCCCAGGCCACATCACATAATCCTTAAGCACTTGTCCGCGCACCTTACGTCCGATATGACGTAACAATGGCAGGGTTTCCTTGAAGGATTTTCGACCCTTCATCTGATCATCAATGACCTGTTCATGCAAAGCGACACCTTCTTCAAAGAACAACATCAACAAAATAAAGAAAATCGGTTGCAACAAAAAAGCGGGATGCCACGGCTGCATCGGTGTCACACGCATGATGCCATAACCCACATCGTGATCCTTACCCAGCACATTGGTCCATGTATGGTGAATCACATTATGTGAGTTCATCCAGCGATCAGAAGGCCCCATCGTGTCCCACTCCCATGTGCTCGACTGTATTTCAGGATCCTTCATCCAATCCCATTGGGCATGCATCACGTTATGGGCGATTTCCATATTTTCGAGGATCTTAGCGCAACCCAGCATCACTGTTCCAAGCGCCATCACGCTAAGTGCCACTGTCCAAGAAGCCAGTGCATAGCCCCAAGCGGGCAATAGAAACAAACCTCCATAGATCACAAATCGTCCGACCACCGCCATACTGCGCTGCGTTCGGATGATTTTCAAGATATAAGCACGATCCTTCTCGCCACGACTATCCATGACCTCATCACGAATGGCGTCCATTTCACGACCAAATTCTTCGATCTGAGCATCAGTGAGATTCACTGGAAATTTTGCATTTTTCATGATCACATCCTATTGATTAAGCTCACAATCGCCAGCAGCAGCGCAGATACAGGTTTGCACAATACTGCCCGCTTCATTGATGATCTTGCCTGTACGCAAGTCCCGTACGCATCCAGAAACCAACGTGGTATTACACGTATGACAAATACCCATACGACAACCATGTGGTGGATTCAGTCCAGCATCCTCTGCAACACGCAACAGCGTAGTCTGACGATCAGCCTGAACAGCAACATCACTTTTTGCAAAACGCACCAAACCACCCACAGCATCCTTGGGCACTTCAGCAAAGGTCGCAAGAAAGCGCTCAATATGTAAATACCGCGATCGACCCGCCTGTTCGAAATGTTTTTCTACAGATGCGAGTAAACTTGGAGGCCCACAGGCATAGACTTCACGTTCACGCCAGTCTGGGCAAAGCCGACGTAACTGTTCTTCATTGAAATACGCTTTCGTCTGTTTATCTTCGCCAAAGTCATGCGTATGGACTTCGTACAGCTTATAGAGCGGCTTTGTCTGAGCAACCCTCCTCAGTTCCTGACCAAAGATCACGTCAAACTCATGGGGTGCGTAATGGATATGGACACTGTCAGGCAAACGCTCACGCGCAATCAGACTCGTCACCATACTCTTAGCAGGCGTAATGCCACTACCTGCCGTGATGAACAACGGCTTCACGGGTTGCGCATCAGGCATATAAAAATCACCTTGCGGCAAGCCGATTGGCAAATAATCACCGACCTTAATGTTACGCACGATGTGGCGCGAAATTCGACCATCCGCAATCGCTTTGACGGTAATGGTAAAGCAACCATCATCACGCTCAGGTGGCGATGAAATCGTATACGTCCGCGTATAATGCATGCCGCCGACGGGAATCCCCACCCGCACATGCTGACCCGCACGATGACCGCGCCAATTCAGACCAGGTTTGAGCGTAATCGTGCGAGCATCCTTTGTTTCGTCCCAGACGCTCTCGACTCGCGCTTGTAATTTGTGTGTCGTCCACAGCGGATTAACCAACTCGACGTAGTGTGAAGTTTTGAGTGGAAAAGCAAATAAATCAGTGATGACAGCTATTTTTGACCACAATGTAGTGGCTGTTTCTCTTCCATTTGATGGCTGCATAATTGTCATATCCCTATCGTGTCATTTAAATTAAATACACATTATTTTTCTGACGATATCGCTTTATGAAGCGAGCCTCCCTTTCCTGAAGAATTCTAATTATTCATTTGATAATGAAACAGGATGTATGGAGAGATCAAGAATATTTTTATGATTAATTCGAATAGTAGATGAACGGTAGATTACTTAAAAAGATGATTGATCGTCATTCATTTTCCATCGCGCTTGATGCAAGCATTCTTTTTTCTAAATTGCGCTTTTGAGCAATGACGCCCAATAAAAAAAACCCACTCAATATGAGCGGGCTTTTTTATTACATCAATTTTACAACATTGACGCCTAAAATTTGGCGTCCCCACGGGGATTCGAACCCCGGTACTCACCGTGAAAGGGTGATGTCCTAGGCCTCTAGACGATGGGGACTGGACTTGCTATGACGACTCACAAAGACATTGGTGAGTCACTAAAGCGGCGCAATTCTATCGCTTTAAAACCCTTTACGCAAATATTAATTGCTCCAACTGAACCATACGGCTACTTTATGCCCATTCACGCAAATATTTGCTCTATTCAGACGCTTTAATGATCACAATGATTAAAAAGCCATCCACTACTTGCCGTATAGCCGAAATACTTGTAAAGTTGGTGGGTTACGAAAATGATAATATTTGGCTACATAACGCAAAAAAAATACAGTTTACCTAGATCTAATGGATATCAGCAATGTTCCAGATTAAAGCATAATGGAGCAAAGCAGCTTTATGAACACGACGAAAAACGACTCCAATTTCTTTAGGATCTTGCAAGAACCTATTCCATTATTGAATAAGAAAATGCGCGATCACCGTCATTTGACAGCGCTCATGTTTATGATGTCAGCACTTCTTGCAAGTACTGAATGGATTTGGGATTACATAACCGACCCTAGCGGTGCGCAGAACACCATTGAACTTAGACTCATGTTCCTCGGCTTACTGGCTTATCCTTTTATTTTTAAACAGATTAAAAATCGCCGAATTATCGAATTTATTGCGGTAACGTCAGGACTTATTGCGACAATCGTATTTGTTGAAATATTAAATCGACTGCATAACGGCATAAGTCAAGGTCTCGGTATATTTATCTATTTATTGTTTTTACCTTTGCTCATGTTTCAAGGTCTTTCACTCCGCATCAATCTGATTAGCACTTTTTTGTATGCAGCAACGCCACAAGTCTTGGCGCTCTTTGGTTTGGTGCCTCATTTTCCATATAACCAATATGCTGCAATGATTTGGCCTGCTGCAATTGTATTAATGATTACCCATTATATTTTTGCGCAAAACTATCGTAGGCGCTATGAATTAGAACAAGCGTTAGAACTCGCCTCCAACACAGACTCGATGACAGGCTTAAGTAATCGACGACATTTTATCCCTGTGCTTCGCAACGAGATTGTTCGTGGTCATCGTTTCCGTCATTCTGTTTCATTGATGATACTGGATATCGACAATTTTAAAGCCATTAATGATGCACACGGACACCCGACGGGTGATCTCGTGATCTGTACACTGGCCGAGATTTGTAGAAAAACCGCACGGCAATTAGACGTCATTGCCCGTTTAGGTGGCGAAGAGTTCGCGATTTTAGTGATTAATGCGCCTCTGCAAAATGCGCTGATCGCCGCAGAACGCATTCGCGCAGCAGTTGCGAATACTCAACTGACAAACTTTGATGGATTTGAATTTTCATTTACGGTCAGCATTGGCGTTGCAGAGCAGCCTAAAGAAAATGACTCAGAAGAACTTTTGATTAATTTAGCCGATGCCGCACTCTATCAAGCCAAAGGAGCAGGTCGAAATTGTGTGATGGCCTCTACGCCAACGTGCATCAAACCGCTTGCAACCTATATGAATGAACTGCAACAAGGCTGATTTTGTCTTATCACTCGAACCATCCCCTCAAAAAAAACGATGATCCATCACGCATGGCCTGCGAGCTGAATCTTATAACACTCATCCAATGCTAACTCGTAATATGCAAGTCCTTGCTCAGCCGCATGTAATGCTTTGGCTTGCAATTGAGGATTGTCATGACACAATCGTTTAATCAACTCCTTCGCCTCATAAGGATGCACGTCATCATAAAGCGCGTGCGCTCGCAACCAAGCGACCGTCTGGGTATTGATCACAACATCCGTTCGATTCCTGTAATTATTGATGCCTTTATACACTTGAACCGTCCAATCGCTCGTCGCCCACTCTATTGCCAAGTTAGTGGCTGCAATCCCTTCAGCTAAGCCAGAACGATAATTGGTACTCCACAAAAAATGATTGACTGCATCCATAGCAGGTGGTGGACACGATTGATTGAGTTGATCAACGGACAAACCAAAACCTAAAGCCCAATCTTGGTACCAAAATAAATGTCGTTCTTCAACTTTAATATTTTGAATCAGCCATGTCCGAGCATCGGTCAAGCCGGGTAAATGGAAATCTGTTGCTTTAGCAAGATTCATTGCCATATAGGAGGGAAAGTGAGCAACCAACGGATAAAAATTAAGCAATGCAAAACGTACACAGGGGATACTTAATTGACCCGATGCAAATCCAACAAAAAAAAGGATGCTGGCTGATTCGATTTTTCATGGGCAACAATTTATCCCAGAAGGCTTGAGACCATTCGCTATGCGGTGTAAGCTCTAATTCTTTAATGTACGTTTTTTTTGATTCAGCATTCATGGATACCATCCTTTACCCTATTTTTTAATACAAATCCATTGCCCTGACACTCAATATCTATACTCAAGAATACAGCGATTCGCCCACTCGTATCATATATATTTACAAAAAATGATGAAAATAAACTCATCAAATCTATGGTTAAACTACGCTATAACAACTTGTAAATTTCCAACAGATATACTCTAATAATCGAATATTAAAAATTAAAAACCGCGCACAGTTAGAAAAAAATAGATTACTATCAATCATGTAACAAGGAATATAAAGATAATGAAATTAGATGGATCTAATTTATTAGAACGTAAAGAGATCATAAGACTGATCAATAGCCGCATGTATTTTTTAAAGTTTCCCAAAAAACTTGAGCAAATATATAGCCATCAATATAAGACCGAAGCCGCACGTGAATTTCGAATACGAGGCCTGATCATTCTCGGTTTGTATTTATATTTATCCGTTGGTATTTATAAAATTTTACCTACTGAGAAAGTAGAAGCATGGTTTATGTTATACAGCTGGGTGGGCGTCATTATTTTTACGGCTTGGCTACTTTCTTTTTTTCCGAAAATCTCGCAAACATTTGAACTTTATACCTGTATTGGTTCTTCCCTAGCAATCGCGATTACGTTTGCAATCATAGGCATTGTCGATGGTGGAGGCAATGTTCTCTTTCATGCAGCGATGATGTATGCGGTCGTGATTATTTATGGTTTTGTCGGTATGCGCTTTTATACCGCAACCCTTGCAGCTTGGTCGGGTGGACTTTTAGGTGTATTAATCACATCACATTTTAGTGGTCAACTCGAATGGACTCTATTGCAACGGACCTATACGTTCAGCAGTTTCCTCGGCATGTGTCTCACTTACGCCACAGATCACCAACACCGTGAAAACTATCTACAAAGCTGTTTGATAGAACTCACTCGGAGCAAAATGCTCGACCAAGCAAAACAGCTTGAGACCTTGTCACAACAAGATGCATTAACAGGGTTAGCCAATCGACGTCACCTCGATGAGATGATCAAAAGTGAATGGAATCGCTCAATGCGTTATCAAACGCCTCTCACGATCATGATGATCGACATCGATTATTTTAAGAACTATAACGATAGTTTAGGACATCTAGAAGGTGATCATTGCTTAAAAAAAATTGCAGATAGTATTGCCAAAATTGCAGCCAGAAGTGGTGATTTAGCCGCGCGCTATGGTGGAGAAGAATTTATACTGGTCTTTGCAATGACCGATCAAAAGCAAGCCATCAAGCAAGCTGAAATCTTGATTCATTTAATTCAGGATTTGGCGATTCCACATCCTACGAGCGCAGTAGCCGAACATGTGACTGCAAGTATTGGTATCGCATCAACAATTCCTAAAATAAATCAAGATGTTCAAGATTTTATTAAGAGTGCAGACACAGCCCTTTATCGGGCAAAAGACTGTGGACGTAACTGTTACGCAGTCGCCGATTTACCCATTAATGAACATTTAAATGCTGTCGGTATTGTTAAGAGTCTCGAAGGTTAAATTTTTTATTTATCAAATGATCGCGATTAAAAAAATTCTTAGCTCGTTGTTATTATCCTCGCCATAAAGCTTACATTTCCTTCTCAAATAACATCAACTGACTTCGATCAGTAGACGACTTTTGCTTTAACGCATGACCTTCCAATAAAAGCAACATTTCTTTAGCCTTCAGACCACCCGCAAACCCGGTTAAGTCCCCTGATGCACCGATCACCCGATGACAGGGTGCAATAATCGAAATTGGATTTCGCCCATTTGCTGCCCCGACCGCACGCACTGCTTTGATATTCCCAATTTGCGCTGCAATATCACGATAACTTCTCGTTTCGCCAAAAGGGATTGTCAGTAATGCTTGCCAGACTAGTTTCTGAAAATCAGTTCCAGTGAACTCAAGTGGCACGTCAAATCGAGTTCGTGTTCCAGCGAAGTATTGTTTGAGTTGTCGCTCGGTTTCGAGCAGAACAAGATTATCTTCATCTGCGACCATTGAACCGAGACGAACGCGCGTAGGTTGATCGTCTTCCCATAAGATCGCGGCGAGCCTTGATCCATTTGCAACGAGTGTCAATGTACCGACAGGAGAATCGACCAGCTTAAACACGTAGGACATCGTTCACTCCCGATCACCTCAAAACAAATCCAAATTATGCTTCTTCGCTTCGGATATCCTTGGCGCAGCTTCTGTATAAAACGCATCAACTGGCATGTCCTGAATCAGGGATCTTGCCATCCGATGATCCGCATGTAACCAATCTAATCTGTGTTCAGGCGGCACGATCACCAGAGAGCGTTTTTCATCTTTTGGTCGATGAAATCGTTTCATCAACGGATGCCGATCCGCATTCATTGTCAGCATGGAAAACGACCACACCGTGTTCAAATGATCTGACCAGACATCCCAAATCGCTGCCACTGTAAATGGCTGCTGATCATGCCGCGCAATCTTGAAACGCACTGCTTTACCCGATTCATAGCAGGGTTCATAAAAGGACTGCATCGGCACTAATGCAAATTGTCGCTTCGCCCAAGCGGCTTTAAAGCTCGGCTTGGTAGCAACAGTTTCTATGCGTGCATTGTAGGTATATTTAGAAAAGCCAAGATCATCTGCCCATTCAGGCACCAGCCCAAACATCGCTTGTCGCCACGCGTAACTCCCATTGTCCGCAATCATGATTAGGCAAAGGCTGGCTGGATACGCGTCTTCGACGATTTCAAATGAGGGTGCTGAGAGCATCAGTTGATGAGCGTTTTCAGGGCTCATGGGTTGATAATTTGTGCACATGTCCGCGGCTCTGGATGAGTGTTAAGCATCATGATGCAAACATAGGCTGAGTGCAAATCCAGTGCAGCGAAGAACGAGATGTATTGAATATAATCCTGTTAAAGGCAAGCATTTCTTTAAGACAACAAAAAAGCCTAGCATCTCATGATGACTAGGCTTTTTTAATTATTCATACAGAGCTTTAAGTTTCACTCTCAAATAGCAGCAAGGTTTGAGCATCCAACCAGCATCATCGATTTAAGCCACCGCCTGCTCAACCATCACATCCGCAATCTTTTGCTGAAGCTGATTTGCTGCGGTGATTCGAGATTTAAGCGTATCGCAGAGAGTCATGAGTTCATCAATTTTAGCAACTATACGAACTTGCGCAGTAAGTGGCGGAAGCGGAATTACCATGTTTTCCAAATCACCTAGACGAAAACTATTTTTAACACCTCGTTGAGGTTCATTAAATTGTACTTTTGCCATTGGCGAACGTAATATTTCAGGAAAATACCTATTTTGGCATTGTGTGAAAAACCTCAACAGACATGTATGTTGGTTTATATATGCATCACCAAAATTTTCTGGGATTCTACCTAAATTGCCTACGTCACCAGTTATTGAAATTAAAAGATCAAATGGCTCTAATTTAGTACGTGAACCTTCGCCTGTATTTGGTGGATTTACAAAGCGCATATTATCAAGTCTAAGCTCATAACTTCCCCTTGAAAGATTGCCCATAGTGATAAATTTAGCACCTTTATCTGAAAGATATTGCGCCCAATCTCGTGATCCTGATGTGATTAGTTTTGCAACTTCCGATACTCGTATCCACTCCCAACCAATAGGTAAGTCAAATGGCTTTTCATCATCACAAATTTCAGCCAACTGCTTACTTTTCTTAACCTTCCCTTCCGCAACCAACTTCGCCTTTTCAACATGAATCCGCTTCAACAACTCACTCGCAGGTTCATCACTCGCATCTTGCGGCACAAGCTTGCCCATGACCGCAAGTTGCAGCAAAGTCTGTTTCAGCGCATCAATACTCGATTCTGTTGTAAACAACATCTCAAAATTCGCAGCGATGCGTTGCCAGCTCTCATTAAAATCAGCGGCATCTTGCGATTTAGTCAGTGTGTCGAGTAGATAACTCACCAGTTTTTCATGCGCTGCAATGGCATCTGTGTGCTGATTTTCGAGTTGATCGCAGAGTGCCATGAGTTCATCGACTTTGGCGACGATGCGGTGTTGTTCAGTCTCTTCTGGTAACATTACGGGAATTCTTTGCAAGACGCTCTGCGCCAAGGCTGGAACTGAGGTACCAGCTTGATACTTACTTAAATCAATTCCACAGAGTAAGAGATAAATCCATTCTGTTGATACACCAACGTTAGGAGTTATCCCTAAGCAGTTGTTATCAATTACTGTCGGTTTAACCAAAATTCGACGCTTGTTTGTGGCAATTGCTCCTCCAATTTTGGGAAAAATGACCGTACCTGATGGATGAACATTGACTCGAAGTCTTTTGGCTGTTTCTTCTGTAATAGTATTGTTTGTTTCGAGGATGAATTTCTCATTACCAAGATTATTCATATCACTAACCTTGGCAAACAAAATATTGCCTGTCAGGGAGCCTTGCTCTAAAAGTGGAAATCCACTACCAATAGCCCAAAAACCAATATCTCCAAGGGTTGAAGTTTTCCATTTATTGTCCTTTGGTACCAACCTCCCCATTACCGCCAACTGCAATATCAATTCGCGCAATTTCTTTACACCATAGACATTTGCCAGATTGCCCGATGTGCGCCCGCGACCTGACTTTTTCTCTGTATCAGCCGAAGACCAAAGCGCCAAATGTTCCGTTAATAACTGCACCGCACTCATTGCGAATCACCTTGCAACGCTTGCGTCAAAATCGTTTTTAACTGACCGCGTAGTTTCGCAATGTCATCTTGCATGGTTTGATATTGCGCAAGCAACACTTCAGGATCATGAATCTCCAACTCGCCAATGTGCGGATTCTTGCAATCAAGGTTATAGTTCCGCGCCTTGATGTCATCAATACTAACTTTCCATGCCTGCTCACTCTCGACACGATGCGCAAAACCATCCGCCTCATCACCCCACCAAGCAGTCTCAACACTAAACTCCTCAATCCGCATTGGCTTGGTCTTGTTGTAGCTTTTCACACCCTCGGGATAGGGATGATCATAAAACCAAATCTGCGAGGTCGGCGTGCCTTTGGTAAAAAAGAGCAAATTGGTTTTGATGCCTGTATACGGCGCAAATACGCCATTTGGTAAGCGAACAATCGTATGCAGATTGCACTCTTCCAACAGTTTTTCTTTAATGCGCGTCTTAATACCCTCACCAAACAAGAAACCATCAGGCAAAACCAACGCCGCACGACCACCAACTTTCAAAATCTGCATAATCAGCACTAAGAACAGATCAGCCGTCTCCCGCGTGCGGAACGCAGCAGGAAAATTCGTCTCAATGCCGTCTTCTTCCACCCCACCAAACGGTGGATTGGTGACGACCACATCCACACGCTCTTTTGGCGACCAACTGATGAGGGGTTTTGCCAACGTATTGTCATGACGAATATTGCTAGGCACATCGATGCCATGCAAAATCATATTCGTCGTACACAGCAAATGCGGCAGGGGTTTCTTTTCAATCCCAAAGATATTGGCTTGCAATTGCGCTTCATCATCGACAGTTTTGACATCTTGCTGACGAATGTGTTCAATCGCACAAGTCAAAAAACCACCCGTGCCACAAGCAGGATCCATCACTTTTTCACCAAGACGCGGATTACTCATCCGTACCATAAATTCAGTCACAGCACGCGGCGTATAAAACTCGCCTGCATTCCCTGCGGCTTGTAAGTCGCGCAACAATTGCTCGTACATATCACCGAATAAATGACGTTCACCTGATTTATTGAAATTGACGCCTTCTTGGATCTTGTTGATCACCTGACGGATCAACTGTCCAGACTTCATATAGTTGTACGCATCTTCAAACACCGAACGGATCACATAAGCACGCTGATCACCACCTTTGGCTTCAAGATTCTGCAACGCAGGAAACAACTCATTATCCAAGAATTGTTTTAAGGCTTCGCCCGTAACGCCTTCAGCATTCGCTGCCCAATTCCGCCAGCGATAGGCTTCAGGAATCGGAGATTGATAATCGTCTTGAAGCAATTCCCACTCGCTCTCACGCTCATCAAAGATTTTGAGGAATAACATCCACACCAATTGGCTTAAACGTTGCGCATCACCATCAACACCCACGTCTTTACGCATGATGTCTTGGATCGATTTAATGGTGGAAGAAATACTCATAGATTTAACAAACTGCTTTAAGATTTATAAAAAAATTCAACAGCATGAGTCGATAACGCACTCATGCATACAAATGCTGCTCCAGTTCCTGCACTGCCGCAAGATAGCCTGATTTACCACCAAAAGCTGAAACCAGCTCACTGGCTGTGCCCATATTTTTGAATGGATCAAGCGTCAGAATCTTAATATCTTCAATATGTTCAATGCCCGTATCCGCATATTTATCCAGTAACGATTCTAACACTTGGCGCGCTTGCTCACCGTATTGCGCGAAGTAATTACGCTTCTTAACCTCTGCTGCGCGTTCTCGACGCGTCAATGGCGGCTGATCAAACGCAACATGACAAATCAAATCAAAAGCATCGAAATCTTTGCCTACTTCCTCTGCAAGAGGCTCCAGTAAAACACCGTGCTGCACAAGCTCATTCAGGATCACGGCTTTGCGATCAGCCTGACTCCATGTCCGCAAGAATTCATCAAGTGATGCATAATCTTTACGTACAGTATTGCGCGTGTAGTCCTTGAGAGACTCCGTAATCAGTTTTCCATCAGGCCCATAATATTGCACACGTTCAGCGACCACATAGACCGCAACATCACTCAACACATATTTGACGCGCCCACCGCCACCAGTGTCGCCACCATCCAGACCGTCGTCGTAACCACCTGTTGGGTTGCCATCACCTGTTACGCTTGAATCATCTGGGTCTAGTTCATCTGGAGGAACGACTGATTCATCGCCTTTCGGCTCATAAATCATGACTGGTTCACCATCAAAAGCAGGATCGGCAAACAGCTCGGTCGCCTTCTTAAAATCCATGATGGTGAACCAATATTTGCCATAGTCTTCATTGATGCGGGTGCCGCGACCAATCATTTGCTTAAACTCGGTCATCGATTTGATGTGCTGATCCAACACGACCAGCTTGCAAGTTTGCGCATCTACGCCCGTCGTCATGAGCTTGGATGTAGTCGCAATCACTGGATAGCGCTCTTCGGGATTAATAAAGTTATCGAGCTCAGCTTTCCCTTCTTTTTCATCGCCAGTGATACGCATGACGTATTTTCGGCTTTCTTGCACCCGAGCAGGATTGAGATTAACCAAGGCTTGGCGCATACGCTCGGCATGATCAATATCATCACAGAAGACAATCGTCTTGGCGTAGGGATCAGTTGCCGTCAGAAATTGGGTTATTTTTTGTGCGACCAATTCAGTCCGCTTCTCCAGCACTAAATTTCGATCCATATCAGTCAGATTATAGATCCGATCTTCAATCAATTGACCCGATTTATCCGTTTGTCCTTTGTTGGGTCGCCAGCCTTGCACATCCTTGTCAATATCGATGCGTACCACTTTATACGGTGCCAGAAAGCCCTCCTCGGTCCCTTGCTTGAGCGTATAGCTATACACAGGCTCACCAAAATAATAGATGCTGGAAACATCTTTGGTTTCTTTCGGCGTTGCGGTCAGTCCAATATGCGTGGCTGAGGAAAAATAGCTCAGAACATCACGCCATGCCGAATCCTCCGCAGCACTTCCACGATGACACTCATCAATCACAATCAGATCAAAAAAGTCAGTCGAAAATTGCTTATAGATATTTCGTTCTTCTTCGTTGCCTGTTACCGCTTGATATAGCGACAAGTAGATTTCATAACTCTTGTCGATTTGCCGTTTGCTAATCTTGGTCATTGCTGCGCCAAACGGCTTAAAATCATTGTTCTTGGTTTGATCGACCAAGATATTACGATCGGCAAGAAACAAGATGCGTTTTTTAGCACCTGACTTCCATAGCCGCCAAATGATTTGGAATGCAGTATAGGTTTTGCCTGTGCCAGTCGCCATGACCAACAAAATGCGCTGCTGCCCTTTGGCAACAGCTTCAACGGTCAGATTAATTGCGTTTGCCTGATAGTAGCGCGGTGCACGACCCGTGCCATCGTCGTAATAGGGCATTTCAATCGTATGCCTTGCGACTTCGTCGTAGATCCCTTTCCATTTGCAGTAGCGTTGCCAAAGCTCAGCAGGCGTAGGAAATTGATCCAGCGTCAATTCTTGCTCAGTCTTCACAGCCAGACCCGTGCGATCATGCATCAGGAAACCATTGCCATTGGAGCTGAAGACAAATGGCACCGCTAAAGCCTCAGCGTAGTTCAATGCTTGCTGCATTCCCGCGCCAACACTGTGTTTATTATCTTTAGCTTCAATCACTGCCAGCGGCATATTCGCCTTGTGATAGAGGACATAATCCGCGCGTTTTTGCTCACCTCGAGTATGCAGTTTGCCGCGTACAATGATACGCCCTTTGGTAAAACCAACTTCCTCACGAATTTGGGTCAGCAAATCCCATCCAGCGGCAGTCAGTGCAGGCGTGATGTATTTGCTACAGATATCGCGTTCCGAGAGGCTTTTTTTATCAACCATGAGGCACACATGTCCTTATCTATATTTTAATTTTGAAATGACTATAAAAATATTTTCATGAGAACCAATAGCTTATTGCAGAAAAATCCAGCAGATTACAACAAAGGCAATATTGATCAATACCATTGCTCGACTATGACAGATAGGTCACACGTTTTCAATTTTCTACTTTAAATTGGATGAATCCAAACTCAGACTTTGATCAATTAGGTCTTCTTCGAACAACAAAAAAGCCTAGCATCTGATGATGACTAGGCTTTTCAATTTTTACCGCAATTCGGAGAATGGTGGAGATAAACGGGATCGAACCGTTGACCTCTTGCATGCCATGCAAGCGCTCTACCAACTGAGCTATATCCCCTCACGCAGGCGCACATGTTAGGGATTCATGTCCGCACTGTCAATTGCTTAGGCTGGTTTTTCACCATCTTCATCAGCAATTTTTGGTTCAGCGAGCTGAATATCCAGCTTTTGCCATTCCGACGTTTCTTTTTTGCTGACGCCGCCCAAGATTTCAACCGCCTGACGTAAACGCGCATAGGTCAAATCCGCACCGAGGATTGCCATCGACTCCATCACAGGCGTTGAACTCGAACCGCCAGCGATTGCGATGAAGAACGGAGGCATAAACTCACGCAGCTTGATTTGCATTTGTTCAGACAAAATCATCAGCGTGGCTTTAACCGTCTCTTCATTCCATTGCATCAGCTTTTCTAAACGCCACAGAGACAATTGCAACACTTGACGAACTTGGTCTTGGGTCAGTTTTTTATGCGCGAACGATTCAGCCGTCAATGCACTACTTGCCTTCGGTGTGCCATTGAAGAAGAAACCAGCCCAATCTGCCGCATCAGACAGCGTATTGATACGCGGTTGAATGGCTGCTGTGATTTTCTCTAACTGATCACGATTACCACGCCATGACAGGATCTTATCCAGCAACGCCGCAGGTGATAAATCACGAATCCACAGACCATTCAGCCATGTCAGTTTTTCAACATCGAAGATCGGCCCACCAAGCGAGACGCGTGACACATCAAAGTGTTCGATCATCTCTTGCAGAGTGAACTTCTCGCGCTCATCAGGCATTGACCAGCCCATACGACCGAGATAATTGACCAATGCTTCAGGTAAGAAGCCCATATCACGGTAATAAGTAATGCTGGTTGGATTTTTGCGTTTCGACAACTTGGATTTATCAGGATTACGCAATAACGGTAAATGGCAAAGCACAGGCATATCCCAGCCGAAATATTGATAGAGCAACTTGTGTTTCGGTGCAGAGGAAATCCACTCTTCACCGCGCAGCACATGGCTGATTTCCATCAAATGATCATCAACTACGTTTGCCAAATGATACGTTGGTAAACCATCTTGCTTGAGCAACACCTGCATATCGACTTGCTCAAATGGAATCTCAATCACACCGCGCAGCATATCGTCGATTTGGCAAATACCTTCGGTGGGCACTTTCATGCGTACGACATGCGCCTCACCTGCCGCAATCCGTGCACTCACTTCATCAGCAGACAAATTCAAACAATGTCCATCGTAACGCGGTGTTTCTTTATTGGCCATTTGTGCATTACGCACTTCGGTCAAACGCGCTTCACTACAGAAACAATTAAACGCATGGCCTTTATCAAGCAGGATTTGCGAATGCTGGGTATAAATATCACGACGTTCGCTCTGACGATACGGCGCATGTTTGCCACCGACATCTGGCCCTTCTGCCCAATTCAAACCTAACCAGCGCAATGAATCGAGAATCATTTTTTCCGATTCTGGCGTTGAACGGGTTTGGTCGGTATCTTCGATCCGCAGAATAAACTCACCGCCATGCTGACGCGCAAAGCAGAGATTGAACAAGGCGACATAGGCCGTTCCGACATGTGGAAAACCAGTTGGGGATGGCGCAATACGAGTACGAACAGTCATAGTGATCTGATGAAGGCTAATGAAAAATATAGCGCGAATGATAGCAAATGTAGCGCGACTTGGCTGTCGTTACCGATGCAAAAGCAGCGGTGAAACAGCCAGAATACAAAATTTTGCCATCATTCTCAGGTTGCGCGATGCATCAACCCAAACATGCGGTGGCCACCATTGCAATCGCCACCAAACGATTCGGTAATTGACGAATCAGATGTCGTCCCACAAAAACACCTAGCGCATACAGCGCGGTTAAACTCATTAACATACCAATACAGAATAATGCAGGATTCAATGTTGAAGGCATTTCAGCGCCATGCGCAGCACCATGAAACAGTCCGAGTAACGCCAACATGGCAAAGATGGCTGGACGTGACTTCTGCCAAAGCGCGACCGCCACCACAACCAACGACACGGCAATACCTTGTTCCGCCCATGCGCCATTCGTCCAAATTTCCATTGCTCCTAAGGCAAAACCGCAACAAAGGGCGGATATGAGCAATCCTGCACTTAACCATTGGGTTTGGCGCACCGTTTTGGCCAATAATAAGCCAAAACCCAGCCCCATCAGCAAATGATCCATGCCCGTCAAAGGATGCAACATGCCTTCAATCAGCGCAGAACCATGTCCCAAATGACCAGCATGTGCCGATGCAAGCGTCGAACAGACACTCAGCATAATCAGGATCAAATATTTCATCGTGTTCTCCTTATGGGGTCAATAAACCTTGTTTTTCAATAAAGCCAATGATCTCGTCTAAGCCGAAATTTTCTTTCATATTTGAGAATAAAAATGGACGTTCGCCTCGCATCCGTTTGGCGTCTTTTGCCATCACTTCCAGTGATGCACCCACCATCGGGGCAAGGTCGATTTTATTAATAATCAACAAATCTGACTTGGTAATGCCCGGCCCACCTTTGCGGGGAATCTT
>JACMMY010000285.1 GCA_014378805.1 Moraxellaceae bacterium | reverse complement strand
TCTCCCTCTGGTGTTTCAAAATTTTCTGGCTTACGTGCAAATACAAACTTACATAAAAGAAATATTAACGCTGCCAACACAAAACCAATTAAAGGAAAAAACAATAACGCTTTACCCACTTTAGCCGCTTGATCCCAATTAACACTAATTGATGCAATGCCATCTGGTGTCAGAAAACGATTCATCAAACCCACGCCGATAATTGAACCAATCAAAGTGTGTGAGCTAGACGCTGGAATGCCTGCCGCCCATGTCCCCAAGTTCCAAATGACCGCGGCAAGCAATAATGCAAAAACCATGGCAAAACCTTGGTTACTGCCGACATTGAGAATCAACTCAACAGGCAATAGCGCCAAAATACCATAGGCAACTGCACCACTGGCAAAGAGAACACCGAGGAAATTGGCAAAACCCGCAAGACCCACAGCAGCATGTGAAGACAAGGCATTGGTATAAATAGTTGTGACAACAGCATTAGCGGTATCGTGGAAACAATTGACAAATTCAAAGCTGAGCGCCACAAACAAAGCCGCACTAAGCATGATCAATGGAAATAAACTCATTGCTGACATACTTTCCAAATCGGTAGTCAGCGAAAGACCGATATAGATCAGCGCCGCAAAGACCACAAAAATGAACATTGGCTTGAAAAGCGGATGAATCGGTGAATCAAGCTTTGGTGTCGTTACAGAGGAATTCTGACTCATAGAAACCATTCTTTATTAAAACTTCTTGAATGGAATTCATCGAATTATATTTTCGACTTGGAAAAAACCATCGTTTTACTCTGCCTTAACCTCAATTTGCTAAGAATTTGAGTAAGATGACAGTTTCATGACAAAAATAATGAGAACGGCGGCATATTATCACAGGTTGCATTCACGCTCATTGATTACCTGATAGAATAGCGATCAATTGAATATGTTATTTTTAAAATCTGCACTCTACTCTTTTACTCTCGATTCAACCTCATAGTCAAAGAGTTTATCAAAGCGCAACTTTATTCCTGATTCGGAGTTCCGTGTACAAATGTCTACCCCAGCCATCAATGCCTTAAATTTAAAAACCCAATTAACAGAATTACTTAAAAAGAGAATCCTGATCATTGACGGCGCCATGGGTACGATGATTCAGCGGCATAAACTCGAAGAAGAAGATTATCGCGGAGAACGTTTTGCTGATTTTGAGCATGACGTCAAAGGTAATAATGACCTATTAGTGCTCACTCAGCCGGAAATTATTCAAGGGATTCATCGCCAATATTTAGAAGCTGGTGCAGACATTCTTGAGACCAATACCTTTAATGGTACGCAAGTGTCGATGGCTGACTATCACATGCAGCATCTGGACACTGAAATCAATATCACGGCTGCCCGCTTGGCGCGTGAGGTCTGTGACGAATTCACTGCACAAAACCCTGACAAACCACGTTTTGTCGCAGGCGTGCTTGGGCCGACATCGCGAACCTGTTCGATTAGTCCTGATGTGAATAACCCAGCGTTCCGTAATGTGAGCTTTGATGAACTCGTTGAAAATTATGTACAAGCAACCCATGCACTGATCGAAGGCGGTTCACACATTATTCTGATTGAAACTGTGTTTGATACTTTGAACTGTAAAGCCGCGATCTTTGCGGTGAAAACGGTTTTTGAAGAACTCGGTTATGAATTACCACTGATGATTTCAGGCACGATTACTGATGCGTCAGGTCGTACTTTGTCTGGGCAAACGGCTGAGGCGTTTTGGAACTCAGTGCGTCATGCGGATCTTTTATCAATTGGCTTTAACTGTGCTCTGGGCGCGGATGCCATGCGTCCACACGTCAAAACTGTCGGTGACAAAGCGGATACTTTCGTTTCTGCACATCCAAACGCTGGTTTGCCAAACGCCTTTGGTGAATATGACGAAACGCCTGAACAAACCGCTGAATTCATTCGCGAGTTTGCTGAAAGTGGCTTGATCAATATCACGGGCGGTTGCTGTGGTACAACGCCAGCGCATATTGCAGCAATTTATAACGCTGTGAAAGATTATGCGCCACGACAGATTCCAGACATTGAACCAGCATGTCGTCTCTCTGGTTTAGAGCCGTTTAACATTACCAAAGACTCACTCTTCGTCAACGTCGGTGAACGCACCAACGTCACAGGATCGAAGAAATTCGCCCGTTTGATTCGTGAACAAAACTATACCGAAGCACTTGCCGTTGCACTGGAGCAAGTGCAAGGCGGCGCGCAAGTCATCGACATCAACATGGACGAAGGCATGTTAGATTCAGAGGGTGCAATGGTCACTTTCTTGAATATGATCGCGTCCGAACCTGATATTTCTCGCGTTCCAATTATGATCGATTCCTCGAAATGGGAAATCATCGAAGCGGGTTTGAAGTGCGTGCAAGGTAAGCCAATCGTCAACTCGATTAGCTTAAAAGAAGGTCATGACGAGTTCGTCACTAAAGCCAAACTCTGCCGTAAATATGGTGCAGCCGTCATCGTCATGGCGTTCGACGAACAAGGACAGGCCGATACTGCAGCGCGTAAACGCGAAATTTGCGAACGCTCTTACCGCGTGTTAGTTGATGTCGTGGGCTATCCTGCTGAAGATATTATTTTTGATCCAAACGTATTTGCGGTCGCAACAGGGATTGAAGAACACAACAACTATGCAGTTGATTTCATCGAAGCGACGGGTTGGATCAAACAGAATCTACCCCATGCAATGATTTCTGGCGGCGTGTCAAACGTCTCGTTTTCTTTCCGTGGTAATGAACCAGTACGCGAAGCGATTCACGCGGTGTTCTTGTATTACGCAATTAAGCAAGGCATGACGATGGGGATCGTCAACGCGGGTCAATTGGCAATTTATGATGATATTCCTCAAGAATTAAAAGACTGCGTCGAAGACGTAATTCTCAATAAACGCGCAGACGGCACCGATCGCATGCTGGAAATTGCCGAAAAATATAATGGTAAAGGTGCAGTTCGCGCGGCTGAAAATTTAGATTGGCGTAATGCTCCAGTCACTAAACGTCTCGAATATGCGCTAGTCAAAGGCATTACTGCGTTCATTAATGAAGATACTGAAGAGGCACGTTTAGAAGCCAAACGTCCACTGGATGTGATCGAAGGCGCATTGATGTCAGGCATGAATGTGGTCGGCGACTTGTTCAGCGAAGGAAAAATGTTCTTACCGCAAGTGGTGAAATCCGCACGCGTCATGAAGCAAGCGGTTGCGTGGCTCAACCCGTACATCGAAGCGGAAAAAACCGTCGGTTCGAGCAAAGGCAAAATTTTGATGGCCACCGTTAAAGGCGACGTACACGATATTGGCAAAAATATCGTTGGCGTGGTGCTGGGTTGTAACGGCTATGACATCGTTGATTTGGGCGTGATGGTTTCAGCGGAAAAAATCCTTAAAACCGCAATTGAAGAAAAAGTCGATATCATTGGCTTATCAGGTTTGATTACGCCAAGTCTCGATGAAATGGTTTTCGTTGCTAAAGAAATGCAACGCCAAGGCTTCAAGATTCCTTTAATGATTGGTGGTGCAACGACGTCTAAAGCACATACTGCCGTTAAAATTGATCCGCAATATCAGAATGATGGGGTCATTTATGTTGCGGATGCGTCACGCGCAGTGGGCGTCGCAACGACCCTGCTTTCACCAGAAATGAAACCGAAGTTTTTGGCTGAACGTCGTGCAGAATACGAAGAAGTTCGCATTCGTATCGCCAATAAAACACCGAAAACACCAAAACTGACTTACGCCAAATCGATTGAAAATGGCTTAACAACGGATTGGGAAACCTATCAACCGCCTGTGCCGAAACAACTCGGCGAAATGGTATTTGACGCGTACCCACTCGAACTACTTGTTCCTTATATCGACTGGACGCCGTTCTTTATTTCTTGGTCATTGGCTGGGAAATATCCTGCAATTTTAACCGATGAAGTGGTCGGTGAAGCGGCACGTGATTTGTTTGATAACGCGCAAACCATGTTGAAAGACTTGGTTGACAACAAACTTGTCACAGCGAAAGCAGTTTTTAAATTACAGCCTGCAAGTCGTAGTGCAGCGGATGATCTCGAAGTTTACGCGGATGAATCACGCGAATTTGCCACGCATACTTTCTTCCATTTGCGTCAACAAAGTGACAAAGTAACCAAGCAACCGAACTACTCACTCGCGGATTACATTGCGCCGAAAGAGTCTGGCGCGAAGGATTATCTCGGTGGCTTTACCGTGTCGATTTTTGGTGCGGAAGAGATGTCGCACGAGTATCGCGCCAAAGGCGATGACTTCTCGGCGATCTTAGTCCAGTCACTGGCGGATCGTTTGGCGGAAGCGTTTGCCGAGCGTTTACATGTGTTGGTTCGTAAAGAATATTGGGGCTATGCCGCCGACGAAGTCTTGGACAACGATGATCTCATCAAAGAGAAATACGTTGGTATTCGTCCTGCACCGGGCTACCCTGCTTGTCCTGAACATTCGGAAAAAGCCACGTTGTTTAATTGGCTCGACAGTACCCATAAAATTGGTACGCAGCTCACTGAAAATTACGCAATGTGGCCACCGTCATCTGTGAGTGGTTTTTACTATTCACATGCTGAAAGCGATTACTTCAATGTCGGCAAACTCGGCAAAGATCAGATTGAGTCATATGCTGCGCGTAAAGGTTGGAGTGTTTCTCTGACCGAACGCTGGTTAGGGCCTAATTTGGATTACGAGGCGAATTAATGCTTTTAGATTAGATCGGATGAGTAAACACAGAAGACTCATTATTATGAATTTTTCACAGGCTGGATTTTGTATTTCACTTCAGCCTATAAGTATTATATGATCGGTCATCGTCAAAGCCAACCTCATATACTTTAAGAACATCAATATGTCAAAACCAAAAACCTCCCCTCACTCACCCAGTCCCAAGCAGAATGCTATTCTAGGCGCCTTACCCACAAAGGATTATGAACGTATCTTGCCTGACCTTGAGTTGGTCGAAATGCCATTAAACTGGAGAGTTTCTGAATCTGGAGATCACGTCAACTATTTGCACTTTCCTATCTCTGGTATTGTCGCACTCATGTACGCTTTAGAAGATGGCTCTTCTAGCGAAACTGCTCTCGTCGGTAATGAGGGTTTGGTTGGTATTTCTATTTTTATGGGTGGTGAGAGTATGCCAACCAGCACCGATGTACAAAGCGTTGGTCAAGCTTATCGACTCTGTCGCAAAGTGATGAAATATGAGTTTGCTTTAGGAGGAGAACTGCAACGCTTAGCCCTGCTTTTTACGCAGGCATTGATTTCGCAGACCTCACAAACTGCCGTATGCAACCAACACCATTCACTAGACCAGCAAATGTGTCGATGGTTATTGATGAGTATGGACAGAAGTAGTAACACCTTGCTAATTACACAAGAAGTATTGAGTAATTTACTGGGTGTACGCCGTGAGAGTGTGACGAAAACAATAGGAAAATTGCAAAAAGACGGTTTAATTACCCGCGCTCGTGGTCGTATCACTGTGATAGATCGTCCCAAACTTGAGCGATGTGTGTGCGAGTGTTATGGTGCTGTGAGAGATGAATATAAACGTTTGTTGCCAAGTAAAAAAACTTCTAAATAGCGGGGTTTATTTGGAGTTCTTATTGAAAGAAGACAATTGGTTGGAATGCTGAAGCGGGATAGGTGATCCCTTCTTTCAATTAAAAAAGCAATTAGACTCCAACTATATTCGGTTTCATCAACGCCTCAAACATCCTCTAAAAAGTTTAATAAAAATTAAAAAACTAAGTTCGATCAACAAACAACACCCCATTCAAATGATCCACCTCATGCTGAACTATACGTGCAGGGAAACCTTCATAAACCGTTTCAACCACATCACAGGTTAAAGTCTTATAACGCACTTTTACCACTTGCGCTCGCTTAACCTGACTACGCTCATTCGGCACACTCAGACACCCTTCCTCACCCAAACAAGTCTCTTGTGAAAACTCCAAAATCTCAGGATTAACCATCACCACGGCATCCATTTCAGGTGCATCGGGGTAACGTGGATTAGGTCGAGACGCGACAATAATCACACGTTTAGAAATATAAACTTGCGGCGCAGCGATCCCCACACCATTTCGCGCTGACATGGTTGCATGCATTGCAGAAGCAAGCTGCTGTAACCACTCACTACTAAACTCACTTTCTGCAACAGATGCAGCTTTAAGTTTTAGAATTTCTTCACCACGTTGTGCTACGGGTAGAATAATACTCATCAGATGACCTTATCTTTTTTTAATCAAACAATGAATAACACAATTTACTCGATGCCTGAAACAAAAAACTCCCCTGACGGAGAGTTTTTTGTTGAATTTACTTAGAGATGTTTCTTTAATTCATCTTCAACAATCTCAAACTCTAGTTCACTAAATTTACGAATTTCACCTTCTGCATGCTTTTCAAGCATTCCGCCAAATAGCGGTATTTTTACCTTAACAGTCCAAGTTAATGAAACATCAATTTTTTCATGGTTGCCTACGACTTCACGTACAGCTGTCGCAACTAAAGGCAAATTTGCACCTAACTCTATCGTTGAATGCAGTTTTTTTAAATTAGTGATATCTGTCCGCTTTAAACGAAATGCATTTTTCAACAATTTTTTCGCAACATCGGGAATGTTGACATCAAGATTATATTCACGACGCAATGTGTAAATATCACCAGAAATCTTCGATTCAGTAATTTCTAAGTTTTCACCAGGAATACGTCTACACACGATTTCGTGCAAAGATATATCTGCCGCAAGCTCGGTAAATTTTTCTAGCGAAATACCCTGAATTGTTTTATAAATCGTAAATTGATGTGCCATAAAATTTCGTTTTCACTTTAATTGGAGTTAAGTTATTGCAAGTATATCATTCTCGTTTGTAAAACAAGGATTAACGATGCAAAAACGGATGATGATATGACTATAAAAGTAAAATTTCACTTTCGTAGTACCCACTATTCAAAAATTTTATTCAATAGGGTTGTGTTTTGATCATAGCGACCCCAACTAATTCTGACAACATAAATTGTCAATAAACTTAGGAAAATGCATCATGAGTGACGCGCTAAATACTAAAACAATTATGGTTGATGGCAAGCAACGCTATTATGAGCCAGCACCTACCGATATGAACGTCGAGGCGTTTCGCCAAGTCGTCACCAGCCGCCGCTCCGTCCGTAAATTCACGGATAAACAGATTCCACAAGAAGTCATGGATGATTGTTTAGACATGGCAATGCTTGCGCCCTGCTCTTCGGGTTTGCAGCCTTGGGAATTCTATGTTGTCCGCTCTAAAGATAAAAAAGAAAAACTGGTCAAAGCTTGTCTCAGTCAGCTTGCGGCGAAAACTGCCGCTGAACTCATTGTCTGTGTGGCGCGTACTGATCGCATCGGCGATTACGCACAAAAAATGCTACATGATTGGCCGACACCGAACATGCCGACGTTAGTTAAACGTTACTATCAACTCATTCCGTATAACTACGCGCCTGGGCCATTAAATAGTTTTGGGATGTTTAAAAAAGCTGCATCCAGACTGGGTGGTTTGGTGACGCCTATACCGCGTGGACCGTATACCAGTACAGATTTAGAATTATGGGCGACAAAAAGCACTGCACTTGCCTGTGAAAACTTGGTCTTAGCGTTCCGCGCGCATGGTTTTGATACGTGCATGATGGAAGGATTCGATGAACATCGCGTCAGTAAAATGCTAAAACTGCCTAGTTCTGCATTACCGATCATGGTGATTGGTGCGGGTGAACGTGCAGATGATGGCGTATTTTTCCCACAAATTCGCTTTGATCGTGAATTATTTATTCATGAAGTTTAAAGACTAAATACATCAACAAAAAAAGCACTTCATTGAAGTGCTTTTTTTCTACCGTTTTCCAGATCAATTCAATTTACACTTGCGCAGGCGGATTCTGCGAATGATCCAAATCAGGACGCTGATAAGGATCCACATGCGTCATCAGATTCAACACCCGATGTCGCTGTAACACGCGTTTACGCGCCTCAACTGCAATGTTGTGACCCTGCTCTACGGTCAGCGTTGCATCTACTTCGAGATGCGCATCGACCAAAATCATATCGCCCATTTTGCGTGTACGCACATCATGAATTCCGCTAACGCCTGCTGTTTCTAAAAGCGTCGTTGTAATCGCTGCGACCTCTTCTTCATCAGCCGCTTTATCCATCAAATCATTTAACGCTTCCCAACCAAACTGCCAGCCCATCTTCACAATCATCAGACCGACTAATGCCGCTGCAATCGGATCTAAAATCGGAAAACCCATCAAATTGCCAATAATACCAATACCCACGACCAACGACGACAACGCATCAGAACGTGCATGCCATGCATTCGCGACCAACATACTCGACTTCACGCGCTTAGCAACGGAAAGCATATAACGAAATAATAATTCCTTCGCAATCAGTGCAGTACCTGCAACCCACAAAGCAATAATATGAACCTGTGGGATCGACTCTGGATTCTGTATTTTATTAAAGGCACTGATTAACATGCCTATACCGACTAATAATAGGATCAAGCCAAGAATGAGTGACGCCGCATTTTCAAAACGTTGATGACCAAACTGATGATCGACATCTGCATCTTTTTTGCTGTGGTGACTCGCAAATAAAACAATAAAATCTGCCACTAAATCCGACAGTGAGTGAATCCCATCGGCAACCAAACCTTGAGACTTCGAAAATATACCCAGTATAATTTGTACGGTTGATAAACTGATATTTACAACGACGCTACACCAAGTAATTTTAGATGCAGCTTTCGCACGGTCTTTCGCCGAGAATAATTGATCTTCATCATCACGCGCGACTTCATCAAAAATCATCATTAATTTACTGACTCTACAATTTGAGTGTATGTTTAAAACGAATCATCATTTTAAATCAGAACCTCGAATTAATGAAAATATTTTTAGAATATTGGATGAATAAGAAATATCAACCTTTCATAATCCCATGTAAATGCCATGCACATCGCTATTGGAATTTATAATAAGTCGCATCATTTAAATGTATATCGCGATAAAAATGATTTAAACCGCATGTATCTTACATTTGGTCGCAAATGGCAATGCCTCTAATCGCCCCGCCTCAATCTCTTCACCACACAGCTCACAAACCCCATACTTGCCCGCATCTAATCGTGCCAACGCTTCACTCAACTGATTCAGCTCGCCTTTAGCCGCTAACTCTACGGCCATTTGCTCATCATCGCGGCCACGCAGACCGGCTTGATCACTCCACTGCTCGTTATCTGGTGCACTGCGTTCTAAACGTTCGGCCTCCATTCGTGCTAAACGTGCATGCAACTCCTCTTGTAAAGCGATTAAATGCTCGCGTACTTCATGGGTGT
>JACMMY010000284.1 GCA_014378805.1 Moraxellaceae bacterium | reverse complement strand
GATGCTTGGTTAAACCACATCAACAAACTAAAATCACCTTCCATTTGCACAGAACCATCTTGCATACCGACCATAAATGCCGCTGGTTTACCTTGGGTCAGAATCTTAATTGCTTGATTACCATCGCGAAAACGCAAAGTAAAATCAGCTTTTGGCGCATGACCACTCGCCATCGAGACGGAACCATTGGCAATCGTAAAATTGCGTGCAATACCGTCTAATGACTCCATTTGCATGACAAAATGACGATCGACGAGCAGTGCTTGAAAAGGCTTACTGGTACGCGCTAACTGCATCATTCGCAGGCCAATGCCTGCTAATAACAAATCAAATGGATGCGTCGATAAATTAAGTAATGGGAGCTGAACGACGGGAATAGCCATAGTAGAAAGTCCACAAAATCGGCGTAAGCCGTAAGAAGTTTTTAATAAAATACGAAAACTCAAGCATACTACAAAGACAGCAGTCGCAATACTAGATATTAAAAACGATCACAACATTAGCATTGGCATTTAACGCCGTCATTGGCGCAAATTCCCAAAAAACCCTGATCAAAAATCTGTTTTCTAAAAAACAACACAAAAAGCGAACTGTAATCAAAACGTCACAATATTAGTTGTAATATTACTGTCATTATTAGTGCATCGTGATTTTTCGAACTTAGAATCATCATTCACACTTATAACAATGAAAACTCGCATACATGACTTGATAAGTATCCTCATGTATTGCCTTAAATGGATCATGTGACCATGACAGACCGTATTTTGATTGTCGACGATGAAGCGCCGATTCGTGAAATGATTCATACCGCGTTAGACCTGGCAGGTTTTGACTGCATCGAAGCAGAAGATGCTCGCACAGCACACGCGATGATTGTCGATCAACGTCCCACACTCATCCTGCTCGACTGGATGATGCCTGGTAACATGAACGGCATTGAACTCTGTCGCCGTCTAAAAAAAGACGAATCACTTTCAGAAATTCCCGTGATTATGCTGACTGCACGCGGCGAAGAAGATCATAAAGTTCAAGGATTAGATGCAGGTGCGGATGATTACATCACCAAACCCTTCTCGACGCGAGAACTGGTTTCACGCATAAAAGCCGTCCTGCGCCGCGCCAGCGCACTGAATGCAGAGCGTGCAATTAATGCAGACGGATTAACGCTAGATCCTGTCAGCCAACGCATCAGCGTCGGCGCACACACGGTCGAAATGGGTCCAACTGAATACCGTTTACTTGCCTTTTTTATGACCCATCCTGAACGCGCTTATACCCGCACCCAGATGCTCGATCAAGTCTGGGGTGGTAATGTCTACGTCGAAGATCGTACGATTGACGTACATATTCGTCGCTTACGCAAAGTGCTAGAGCCGCATGGTTTTGATCGCTTTATTCAAACGGTTCGCGGGACGGGTTATCGTTTCTCGACACGGATTGAGGCGCAGGTCAGTTCGTTATAATTCGTTTATTTTGTTAATAATGATCTAAAAGCCCCATCCAAATCGGCTAAAATGAAACGATGATAAAAACCTCAACATCCTTACTCCACTTCATCTACCAAGACCTCTTGCGACTCTTGGCTGTGATGCTATTCAGCCCAATGATCGGCTTGTTTTTCGGTAAACCTTGGTTCGCGTTAATGTTGGGTTTGGTGTTTTTTGTCATGTACCAACTATATTCGCTCTATCGTTTATTTCGCTGGGTAGAGAGCTCACCGCAAGAAGACCCCCCTGAACTCAGCGGTGTTTGGGCTGCAATTCTATATAACATTACCCGCATCCAAAGCAGTGAAACTCGGTCACGTAAAAGCTTAATGGGCGTCATTAGTCGTGCTCAGGAGTCTGTCGCAGCAATGGAAGAAGCCGTAGTTCTTATTGATGCGAACTCACTCATTGAGTGGTGGAATCCTGCGGCAGAAAAAATCCTAGGCCTAAAATCAGGCGATCAAGGACGCAATATTCTGTTCTTTTGCCGCGCACCCGAATTTGTGCGCTACTACCAACAAGGTAATTATAGCCAAGAAATCAAACTCACTTCTTGGGTCGATGAAGCCCATTATATTCAATGTAAGCTCACTCGATTCGGCAAAAATGATCGCCTGCTAGTTGCTTATGATGTCACCCGTGTGCACAAATTAGAAATGATGCGTAAAGACTTTGTTGATAATGTTTCCCACGAATTACGCACACCCCTCACTGTATTATCTGGATATTTAGAAACCTTTATTGACCAAGATGACTTGAACCCACGCTGGCGTCGTGGTTTTGAGCAAATGCGTCAACAGACCACACGCATGACACATATTGTCAATGACCTGTTGCTGCTCTCTCGACTTGAAAATAATAGCGAGCCAACCCATCATAAAGTCATAGATATGCCGCATTTATTGCATAAAATATTTGATGATGCGCAAGCTTATAACGCTGAATTCAAACATGAATTGCATTTAGAAATGGAAAGCTTTCGAAATCTATACGGTGGCGAACAAGAATTGACAAGCGCATTCACCAACCTGATTACCAACGCGATCAAATACACACCGAAGCAAGGGGTTATTCGTGTACGTTGGTTTGATGATGGAGAGAAAAGTTGCTTTGCAGTGATCGATAATGGTCTTGGCATTGACGCTCATCACTTACCGCGTTTAACCGAACGCTTCTATCGCATTGACAGTAATCGCAGCCGTGATACAGGTGGGACAGGCTTAGGACTCGCCATCGTCAAACATGTGATGTTACAACATGATGGTTATTTAGAAATTACTTCAACTCGTGAAAAAGGCTCGACATTTATGTGCTGCTTTCCGAAAGAACGGCTGGTTGAATAAATCACCCTCTAGCACGAGTTCACCTCTCCCATGAACGATCACTTTCCAATCACATGCTATACATTTCTATGGTTGCTCAATAAGCGTCATAACTCGTTGAGTAACATCGAAACGCGCAGCCCAAAAAATATAATATTCTGTAAAGTGTCAACAGACTCTAGTTTTTGGAATTAAGATATTTTTCATTCCACATGCCATACATAGCATCCACAAATTCTTGTGCAAACTGTTTTCCATCAAAAACAGGACTCACTCTCACTTGTTCACGCATGTCTTGACGAAGCGTTGCGAGTGCTTGGCGCATTAATTCATCCGCATGTCCCCAGTCAATTGCTTTCTGAATGTAGTCTTCCTCGGTATACGAAACCCAATCTGAGAGCCCCGCATTGATCATCAGTGCCTCACCTTGTCGACCAAGCATACTTGGCACGGCCAAGGTCAAGGTTGGAACACCCATCCAGAGTGCTTCAGCGGTCGTCGTACCGCCCGAATAATGAAATGTATCAAGGAGGATATCTACTTCCGAGTAAGACGCCAAATACTCAGCACGAGAGGTTGATCCTTTTAAATCGATTTGTTGTGTGTTTATTCCGACCTCTTGCATCCGTGCAAATAATTGCGCTTTCTCGTTTACCTGATCTAAATCTTTTGATTGAATCCGTAAACGAGCAGCAGGGCAAGCTGATAAAATTTGAGCCCAACATTGCAAAATGACTTGGTTAATTTTGATTAATTTCTGATAACAACCAAAAATTATTTGTTGCCGCGCCAAACACGGCGATAACGCAACATCAGGTGCAGCCTCTGGAATTGAAAAGCAATATCGTAAATGAGGCAGGCGCCAAATTTTTTCAGAAAACCATAACGCCTCAGGCTCTGGTACACAAAAAGGATCAGCAATCACATAATCTATCGCCGTAAGTCCTGTTGATCCCCAATACCCCAACCAACTCACTTGCAGAGGCGCGGCTCTTTTCGCAAATACGGGTAAACGATGTCCTCTCGTATGACCTGACAAATCAATCAAAATATCAATCTTATCCTGCTTAATCTGTTCCAAGAATCGTTCATCGGTCCATCCATCAGTTCGATACCACGCATCGAAATACTCATGCAGCTTGAAAGTAAAATCATCCTGCTTGGCTTGATTATGATACGCGATCAGTATCAACTGCGAACTTAAACTTGGGTCTTGCCTGAATTGTTCTAAGGTATTCTCTAAGAAGTAGCCGACAGGATGTTCGCGCAAATCTGCTGAAACAAATCCAATTCGTAGCGATTTCCGCACAGTTGAAATTAACTCTTTTGGTGAGTTTATGTTTGCTTGATTTTCGTAAGTGCTACGATAAAGTTGAAGAATCTCCAGCTGACGCGGCATATCAAATGGGTAACAAGTATTATGGAGGGCGATTAGATTACCAAAGGCTGCTTCATTAAACTGGGTGTTGAGCTTAATAACAAACTCATAGACTCGATAAGCCTGCTCAAAATTCCTATCTGCTTCATAAGCTAATGCCAGATTAAATCGCGCTTCTGGAGAGTCAGGTTTATAGGTTAACGCTTGCAGGTAATTTTCTTGTGCCTGCGGAAAATGACCACTCTTATAAAATGCAAGACCTAAGAAAAAGTGCGTTTCATGACTCGGCGTCAACCAAGCTGCGAGTTGCAAATCCCGATGAAGGGAAATAACGACTGAATCAGAAAAAGTTTGAGAAGAGGAAGGCTTCAGCTTAGCATAAAATACTTTTTTTGGCTTTTTAGCGCGTTGAGAAGATACCATAAACTACATACTAACAAAGAGATTTAAAAAATATATCCGTGTGACTCTAGCAGAGTCACACTAGAGTCAGCGATTAGATTCGATCAAAGCCATCATACTGGTTCTCAAAATTAGAGCAAGCTTAGCTTATATCTCGCCAACCGTAATTTTCAATCAAAGTCGGCTTTTAACACCACACGATAACGTGCTTTACCACTCTTCAAATGCTCAATCGCTTCATTAATTTTTGACATTGGATATTCCTCAACTTGCGGTGCAATCCCATGACGCGCTGCAAAAGCCAACATCGTTCGCAGTGCCCATGGTGAACCTGTTGGTGAACCCGCAACGCTTTTTGCACCACCGATCAAACTAAATGCAGGGACAGGAATCGGTTCTAATACCGCGCCAACCACGTGCAATTTTCCTTCTGGTGCAAGCGCAGCTAAATAACTATTCCACTCAAGCGGTACGTTGACCGTGCTAACGATTAAATTCAATGTTCCTTTAATTTTTGATAGTTCCCGCTTGTCTCGACTAGAGATGACATGATGCGCGCCCATCGCTTTTATCTCATCAATTTTGTCAGGATTTGAACTAAACGCAGTGACTTCACAGCCCCATGCTTTGAAAAGTTTAATCGCCATGTGGCCCAAGCCACCGATACCAACCACACCAACCTTATGAATCGGTAAGGTGTTATGTTGTAACAAGGGTGCAAATACCGTAATTCCGCCACAAAGCATTGGGCCTGTTTTCGCTGGATCTAAATGAGCAGGCAACGGAATCACCCATTGCCAACTTGCGCGGACGGTTTCAGCAAAACCACCATGATGTTTGATAATCGTCGCAGTCGAAGTCGCACACAGATTTTGTTTACCGCTAATGCATGGATTGCAATGCTGGCAACTGTCAGCAGTCCAGCCAATACCAACCATTTGTCCAATTGACAAGCCACGGGCCTGAGAACCGAGTGCGATCACTTTACCAATGATCTCATGCCCACCAACGACGGGATATACCGTACCGCCCCATTCATTATCAATCACAGATAAATCTGAGTGACAAATACCACAGTAATCAACCTTGACTTCAACCTCATGGGCTTTGAGCTCAGCGGCTTCATATTCATAAGGCAGCAAAGGTTCATTCGGTGCATGAGCGGCGTAGGCGCGAACTGTATTCATATTCATCATCTCTTTGTGTTCATGGAAATCATAATGCTGCGTTGGCAGCTCACATTTTGGAACAAAGCTACCCTGCTCTAAACAGGTCATTCAATAGTTTTAATTGAATGCACCACTGGTTTCAGTAATTTTTGGAAGCTCTGATCAGACAATGGCCGACTGTAGTAGTAGCCTTGCACATAATCACATTCAACATCTTTGAGAATTTGTAACTGTCTTTCGGTTTCTACGCCTTCAGCAACCACAGATAATCCCAGTGCCTTTGCCATCGCAATGATCGCTTGTACCAGCGCCCTGCCATCATCTTTTTCAATATCCAGTACAAAGCAACGATCAATTTTTAGCACATCAATCGGTAAGCGCTTAAGGTAACTCAAGGAAGAATAACCTGTTCCAAAATCATCAATCGCAATCCCAATACCAATCGAATCGATGCGCTCAAGCTGGCTGCGAACAGCATCGGGGTCAATCAACTCACCTTCAATCCAAACAAAGCCATCGCTTGAACAGGACTAAATCGATAATGCGTATTGCAGAATTGGCAATCCATTTGAATTTCATCTTCAGTGGATAAAATTTCAGTGACTGCATCTTTGCCGACTTGGGTTAACGCTTCCATACAACGTTCACGCGAGCAGGTGCAACCGAATTTGAGTGGTTCTGCATCGGGCAAGCGCACTTCTTCTTCGTGATACAAACGATGCAAGATGTCTTGTGCAGGCAGTTCAATCAGCTCTTCTGATTTCAGTGTTTGCGTGAGTATTGTGAGACGCGGCCACAAGTCCGTGTCAGTCAACTCTTGTTCAGCTTCATTATTTCTAGGTAATAATTGGACTAGGAGCCCGGCCGCATGTTCGCCATCACAGGCGAGGCAAATTTGTGTCGGTACTTGTGCGGACAGTAAATAATATTGCGCCAAACATCCCGCAATGGTTGGTTCTTCAAGTGGCACAATCCCTTGATAACGCTCACCATGTTGATGTTCGATATTAATAAACAGTACCGCATCCGTCAGCGCATCCAATGCTTCGGCACTGGTTTCAAGATCACTAAAATCTGCGCCGTCTTCTAACTCTGCGAGACCGCGTAATTCACCTTGATCGGTACATTCTGCCATGACCCATTTTAATGAACCGCTGCCTTGCGCTTGTAGGCTCAAGCGACCTTTGAATTTCAGTGTGGTTGCTAGAAGTGCGGCCGCCGCAAGCATTTCACCCAGCATCAATTTGATGGCTTTTGGATATTCGCGTTGTTTTAGTATGGTTTGTAAGGCGGAAGTCATATGCACCACATCGCCGCGCACAGGACTATTATCAATAAAAAAGCGCTGGCGTGTGTCGTCAGCATTGGTATTGATTTTGGGTTTTTTAGACGTCATGTTAGCGCTCGGTAAAAGAGGTGATTTAACACAGTTAATGGTGGCGATAGAACTGATTATCAAGAATAGGGTGAACGCTGCTAGTCGTTTTCCTATAAAAAATGCCCCAATTAAGGGGCATCTTCTGTTGCATCAAACTTTGCGACTAATTACTTAGCTGCAGCGATTGATTTAACGATTTCTTCGCGAGCGATTTCAGCACTTTGCCATCCGCTGATTTTGACCCATTTGCCTGGCTCAAGATCTTTGTAATGGGTGAAGAAATGTTCGATTTGCTGGATCAGCAGCGCTGGCAAGTCGGTGTATTCTTGAACATGCTTGTACAGCGGTGTCAATTTGTCATGTGGTACAGCGATGAGTTTAGCGTCGATACCGCCATCATCTTCCATGTCCAATTTGCCAACTACGCGGCAACGGATTACTGAACCAGCAACGACTGGGTATGGTGTAACAACCAATACGTCAAGCGGGTCACCGTCGTCAGACAGGGTGTTTGGAATGTAGCCATAGTTCGCTGGGTAGAACATAGGTGTACCCATGAAACGATCTACGAACAATGCATCAGAATCTTTGTCGATTTCGTATTTGATTGGATCGTTGTTTGCTGGAATTTCGATGACAACGTAAATGTCATGGGGCGCATCTTTGCCCGGTGGAATGCTGCTATAGCTCATCACATACACTCTTTTAGTCAGTAATAAAGGAAAATTTGCACGCAGCATTATACCGAGAAAACGTCAGTTTGTTTTAATTTGCCTGTGGGTAATGCGTTAAATATTTCAATAAATATGCGAACAAAATATGAAAAGCAAATGACGTTAGCTCGCTAAGTGGTTTTTAAAGACGTGCAGCCATATAGAATAAAAAGAGTGGACAGAAAAATCCCATCGTCCAAATGATCGACCGTAACGTTGCTAGATTAATAGCATAAGTAAAAATATACAGTACGCGTAGAAACACATAAGCCCAAGCAAAGTAGTTAATCATTGGCTGTGGAACAACCATATATTCTGCGGTGAGTACTGCTGCGAGAAAAATGGGCAATGTTTCGTAACTATTCAGTTGTGCTGCATGAATTCGTGCAGCAACACCCGTTAAGTTCTGCTGAAACGTGCGTGGGTTTTGATTATCTTTGAGTTGAAAGCGACCAATAATTTTTGCCAGTGCCGCAGTGAATAAAGGAAGTACGCTTGCAGAAAACATGGCGTATATGGCGATAGAAAGAGGATGCATTATTTTAATATCGAGATAAAAAGTTATCACGAGTATGCCAGTACTCGGTGATTTTCACTACAAGGGAATTGCGAATGTAACCTAAAACTTAGAACGCTGATGAGAGGACTGAGCTTCGTTGAAATGTACGATATTTGGCACGTACTTCGACTCCGCTCAGTGACCTGAGATTAATTACGCTTCATCAAATAAACCCGCAAACAACACGGTCGATAAATAGCGTTCACCTGAGTCTGGCAAAATCACCACAATGGTTTTTCCTTGCCATTCTGGGCGTTCTGCGACTCTGACTGCTGCTGCAATCGCAGCTCCACAAGAAAGGCCAGACAAAATACCTTCCTCCGCAGCTAGTCGTCGTGACCATGCAATAGCATCTTCGCTACTCACGGTTTGAACTTCATCAATGATTGATAAATCGAGGTTCTTTGGAATAAAATTCGGACCGATGCCTTGAATTTTATGTGGCGCAGGTTTGATGGCTTCACCATTTCGCGTTTGAGTAATGATGGGTGATTCTGTCGGTTCGACCGCAACACTATGTATTGCTTTTCCTCTGACGTGCTCAAAATATTGAGAGACACCGCTGATCGTGCCACCTGTCCCTACGCCAGCGACAAATGCATCCACATTACCACCTGTGGCTGCCCAGATTTCAGGGCCAGTGGTTTTAACGTGAATTTCTGGATTCGCTGGATTTTCAAACTGTTGTGGCAAGAAATACAAATCAGGATTGCTATCTTTAATGCGCTGCGCTTCATCCACAGAACCTTTAATACCGAGTGCTGGATCGGTCAAAATTAAATCAGCACCTAAAGCTTTCAGCACTTGTCGGCGCTCTAAACTCATGCTGGAAGGCATGGTGAGCGTGATTTTATAGCCTTTTGCAGCAGCCACAAATGCGAGCGCAATACCTGTATTCCCGCTCGTCGGTTCAACGATGGTCATGCCTTTTTTGAGCGTGCCACGCGCTTCAGCATCTGCAATTAAATTTGCACCAATTCGGCATTTGACAGAACCCGCTGGATTACGGCTTTCAGTTTTGACCAAAATCGTCACGCCAGCTGGGCCTAGTTTATTGATGCGAATCAGTGGTGTATTGCCGATGGATTCAGCATTTGATGGGTAAATCGCAATGCCTGCATTGGTGTTTGTTAGTTCGGTATTTGAAGTGCCTATAGTCATGATCGTGTCTTTTTTTAGGTGGATAATGCTGAAAAGTTGATATCGCCAATGGTGCACCGAAACCACATGATTTATCAATAATAGTTTGTGTAAATGAATTTTATTCAAAATATTGTTTTAATTGAATTAAGTTAAGATAAATCATCGAATTTATAATGCTTTGCAATATAAATTATAAGGATCTAGGGATAATGCTTCAGATATGAAAAAGAATAGCTGAATTTTTTGGAACGAGAAATTACTGTATTTGATTACGATTTAGTTATGATATGACTTCATTAAATTCAGCCAAGAGATTCAAGATGAGGGCCGAAACGTTAGCCATTCATGCGGGTTACAGTCCAGAACCGACTACTAAATCAGTTGCTGTACCGATTTACCAGACCACATCCTATGCCTTTGATAGTACTCAACACGGTGCTGATTTATTCGATCTTAAAGTCCAAGGCAATATTTATACACGGATTATGAATCCAACTACAGCCGTGCTTGAACAGCGTTTGGCTGCACTTGAGGGTGGGATTGGGGCGCTTGCCGTGGCGTCAGGTATGGCTGCGATTACCTATGCGATTCAGACGATTGCCGAAGCGGGCGATAACATCATCTCCGTATCGACACTTTATGGCGGAACTTATAATTTATTTGCGCATACTTTTCCCCTGCAAGGTATCGAAGTTCGCTTTTTTGATTATCAGAAACCTGAAGAAATTGCCAAGTTGATTGATTCGCGAACCAAAGCTGTTTTTGCTGAAACGATTGGTAATCCATTGGGCAATATTGTTGATTTGCAGGCAATTACTGAAATTGCACACCAGCACGGGATTCCTGTGATTGTCGATAGTACCGTGTCTACACCCATTCTAGGTCGTCCTTTTGAGCACGGCGTGGATATCGTTGTTCATTCGTTGACCAAATATATTGCGGGACATGGCACTAGTATTGGTGGTGTGATTGTGGATAGTGGCAAGTTTCCGTGGGGAGATTATCCAGAACGCTTTAAACGTCTCAATACGCCCGACGTGAGTTATCACGGTGTGAATTATGTGGAAGCACTTGGTGCTGCTGCTTATATTGCCCGCGCACGAGTGGTTCCACTACGCAATACGGGTGCAGCATTAAGTCCATTTAATGCATTTCAGATTTTACAAGGTCTCGAGACGTTGCCTTTGCGTATCGTGCGGCACAGTGAAAATGCACTCAAGGTTGCTCAGTATTTGCAAAACCATGAGAAAGTCGTTTGGGTCAATTACGCGGGATTACCTGATCATCGTGAGCATCATTTGGTGCAGAAATATCTGGACGGCAAGGCATCTGGAATTTTGTCTTTCGGTGTAAAAGGCGGTGCTGAATCGGGAGCGAAATTGATTGATGCTTTGCAGTTAATTACACGTCTGGTCAATATCGGTGATGCAAAAAGCCTCGCATGTCATCCTGCAACGACCACACATCGCCAGTTGAATAGCGAAGAATTGGCTAAGGCCGGTGTCAGTGAAGATCTGGTTCGTTTATCCGTGGGATTGGAACATATCGATGACATCATTGCGGATTTGGAGCAAGCATTAGCTAAAGTTTGATGATCACGATTTTGCGTGTGGTTTGTCGTTTTAGGCGATGACCACACGTATTTTTTTACCTGAAATTTTGATTATTTAATAATAAAAAATCTCTCTTCTTTTGATTTTACAATCATCTTGTCCAGTTATTTAAAGGGTTTTATAAAACCCATTCGACTGGATTTCAGTATTTTTATCCCATTTTTCGTTCTTAGTATTGTCTGACAGAACTTGCCGATGTGTTCGTCTCGACATCTATAAATGTAACTAAATGCTAAGGGAACTGTTGTTTTTGCCAGTTATAGTCGGTCTCAATTGCATTTTTGATAATCAGTTGTCATTTTGCGTCAGAAGTTTTAACTGTTGATTGCATCGTGCACGATGTGTACGCATTGAGAGGAAATCCGAATGTCTAATAGCGTAAAGTCATATATTGATGTCTTGAGTGAGGGTATGGCTAACTCTAATTATGTACCCAATCAGAAGCTACTCAAGCATTGGAAGCCATCAAAATTTACCCTTGCGTTGTTGCATCGTGTTCATGGATTTGCGACAGGCATGCACCGTCGTAGCACCTACATCAATTCACAAAAGATCGTATGGCTTGAAGGCGGAAATCCGCATGGCGAACCGTTATTACTAATTCATGGCTTTGCGTCTAATAAAGAAAACTGGATCATGCTGCTCCCTTTTTTGGTGAAGCGTTATCGCTTGTTTGTGCCAGATTTGCCAGGTTGGGGAGAAAGCACCTTTGATTTTACCGAATCTTATCGCATTGAAGATCAAATTTCTCGTTTAGAGATGTGGGCAAATCGCTATTTACCTGAAGACTTTCATGTCGTTGGCAGTTCAATGGGCGGTGGTATTGCGGCACTATTTGCCGTTCGACAACCTGATCAAGTCAGAAGCCTGACATTGATGAATGCACTCGGTGTCTTTGGTGATCAGTTGACTTATTTTGAACGTGAATTACAACAAGGTCGAAACCAGTTGGTTGCGGAGCGATTGACGGATGTCGTGTATATGATGAGCACGGCGACTTCTTATCGTCGTTGGGCATTGACTGCATTTCTAGCACCATTGATGTACCAAGAGCTCGTGTCGAGACAACACATTAATATGTACCTGTCTCATCAACTGATGAAAGATGCCGATTCTGATGTTTTTGAAAGCATTGCAACGATCAAGCAACCGACACTGATCATGTGGGGCGAGAATGATCGGATTTTACATCCTTCATGTGCTGATGTTTTTAAACAACTCATTCCTCATGCAGACGTTAAAATCTTACGTGGTGCTGGGCATTTACCGATGGTAGAGATGCCAGCGGTGACGGCGCGTTCGTTGCAGAAATTTTGGAAGAACTCATCATCACAACTTGCAACCTATGTCACCAAGAAAAAACAACAGGATGATGTCTTAACCCCAGTCGCGCAAACTGATGCGGTTTATACGTAAGCTGTGGAATCGGATGTTAAAAAAAGCACTGTTTTTACAGTGTTTTTTTATTTTGGTGGATATGACGTTGAATGATCATCACAAAAGTGGATGGATTGTAAAAAATGTGAACTAAGCGTCAATTATGTGTTAATTTTGATGTATCGGGATATAGGTTATACCCAAAAGATTGCCAAGTTGGAGGGCATAATGTTCATTAACTCTCAATCTCTAAAAATGAAACAAGCGCTAACCAATCGCGCTGCAAAATCATGAAGTGAATGAATGACGTCGTGATGGCAAGTGATATGCCTGATTCTAGTTTTTCATTTCTGTTTTGTTGAGGTGGGTCATGTTAAATAATTATAACTATTTAGTTTTGATCAGTGCAGTTTCAGGCATGTTCTGCTTCAGTCCGTCTGTCCGGGCAGTAGATCTGACACCCGAGTTGCACCTGCATGGTTATGCAACCGCTGGTTTGGCTAAACTAAGTGGTAATCAGGGAACGACCTATCCAGATCCAAAAAAGACTGAAGCGCCAGTCATTCGATCTGATATTTCATCTGAATATGACTCTGTCGTTGGTTTGCAACTGAAATACGATTTGAATGATCGGATTAATCTCGTCACACAGATGTATGTTGCTGCAGAAAATACGCCAGAGACTCGCTATACCCCCAAATTAAATTGGACCTATATTGATTATCAGTTCAATGACGAATGGGCTTTGCGTTCGGGTCGTTTTGCTTTTTCCACATACCTCTGGTCTGAACAGCTGCATGTCGGTGCGGCTTATCCTTGGGCGCGTTTACCGCCTGAGATTTATGGTCAACAAGGTGGGCTCTACAGTGTTAACGGTGTCGCGTTGATTTACAAACACATCTTCGGTGATTGGCTTATTCGCGTGCAACCCAGTTTTTCTGAAGAAAACCTAAACGTTTATCAACTCAATTATTTAAAGCAATTAGCGGTATCGCTGTCTAATGATGACCTGACTTTACATGTGGGAAGTGGCGTAACCGATATCAATCTTGATCCTGTGTTCTTTACCAGCCTAGCATCCGCTGTGGATGGTGTATTGACTCAGAAACTCGGTTATTCACCTGCACAAATCAATCAGTATAACTGGGCACTCCAAGCATCCATTAAGTTGAAAAAAATGCGCGCCGCGTTTTCAGATATGGGCTTTATTTACGATGATGCTCAGTGGTTTGCTGCTGCTGAAATTTCAGGGCTTCGATTCTCTGGTGTGAATCGAGACTATAATACTGGTTATGTCAGCGTGGGACACTATTTTGGAAAATGGTTGCCTTATATAATTTTTGGCCAGTATAAGGAAGTGAATCTCGATGAGCTTGATGCGATTCCAGCGCCGGGCAATGTCATTTACAAGACCATTGCTAACGTGAAAGAACGTACGATGTCCGTGGGCGCTCGCTACCAACTTAAGGATAATGCAAGTCTTAAATTTCAGGCCGATCGGATCGATGGCTTTAATGGTAAATTCCGCTCAGGATTGTTTGTCAAACCTAAAGCTTCCGCAGCGATCCCTTCCACACTCAAGTCGGCCTATATTTATAGTGTCAGTTTGAATATGGCATTTTAGTCAGGAGTCTATGATGAAAAAGCACAGAATCCTGATCTTACTAATTAGCTTCTTTTTGGTGACGCATGTTACGACAGCCAGTGCTGAATTGGTCGTGATCGCCAATCCGCACGTATCCTTTAACTCGTTAACCCAAGGTCAATTGCGTCGAATTTTTTTGGGTCAGACCAGTAAGTTCCCGAATGGAGAGGTGGCTGAACCGTTCGATGTGGGGGGAGACTACCGCAACGTGTTTTATGAGGGTATGCTCGAAAAATCAGCCAGCCAACTCAATAGCTATTGGGCAAATATGATTTTTAGTGGGAAGGCCTCACCGCCTCGACAAATTCGTCCAGAAAATGTCAGACAGACTGTCGCAGGATCGTTGAGGGCGATTTCTTATATTGACCGTACTCAAGTCAATGCCAGTGTCAAAATTATTAGTATCACCATTGAAAATTAAGAGATGATTTTAATACCCACCTCGCAGAGTAGGTTTTGTATTCAAAATGACCTTATGGACAGTATCATGTAAGCCCTTTTTAAAGTTTAATTACGGAAATTCATGGCATTATGTTCCAATTTTTCCATAACATATCCATCCGCATAAAATTGCTCACGGTTGTGCTAATTTGTATTGTTGGCATGGGGGTTTATGTTGCTTACGTGCTTTCATCCGCATCAGCAGTTCAATCCTCGGTTCGCTCATCACTCATCACGTTTCCATTGCTCCAACTGATCACGAATTGTCGGCAGCAAGCTGATGATATGCGCGCTTACTATGCAACGGTGATATCTAGCAACGACAATGAACTGTTGCAGCCCGCTCAAGCCCAAGCTGAGGTGACGAAGCAGACTATCGCTGAATTGATTGCGTTGGGTCACGCGAATGGTCGAGATGATAGTCAGTTGGCGACAGCATTTGATGTGTATCGTAAAACGGCGGATTCTTGGGCTCAAGATGATGTGAACGGCTCGATCGTCGCCAATACAGGGCAAGATCGCATCTATGAAGTCGCGATGGCACAAAAATATTTCAATCAAAGTTTAGATCAAATTCAAAAAGACTTGTATCACCAGCATGATAACCAACTAAATGGTGTACAGAAACAAGCAAAAATGTTGACTCTAGTCGGATTAATTGGTGGGATTTTGTTGAGTTTTTTACTCTTTATGATTAATGCGGGAATCATTCGGCGCTTGATTTTACGTCCATTGGATCGAGCCGTGGATGCGGCTAATCGTATTGAGATTGGTGACTGGAGTAGCAGCGTTATCGTGCATGGACGTGATGAGATTGGTAAATTGCTTGGTTCTATGGAGAATCTACGTAGCCATCTTTTGATGCAGCGAGAAGCCGTTGAACGTCATAGTATGAATCTCCAAAATGAATTGCAGCAACGTCAGCAAGCTGAAATCCAACTGAGTAAACTTTCCAAAGCCATTGAAAATTCAGCTGCTGGCATTTTTATTGCCAATGCACGCGGATTGATTGAATACGCTAATCCCAAGTTACTCATGTTGATTGATCATGACTGGTCTGACGTTATCGGGCAACCATGTGCTTCACTCCTCAATGAGAATATCAGTGAGGAGCGGTGGGAAGGTTTAAATTATGGCCATGAGTGGCGCGGTGAATTCCGAATTTTGCGCCGGGACGGGAGTTCGTTCTGGGCATTGGTCTCATTGGCGGCGATGTTTAATGAAAATCATCAGATTATCAATGTTGTCGGTAATATTGCTGATGTTTCCTTGCAAAAAGAATCGGAAGAAGTGATCAATCGCCTCGCATTTTATGATTCATTGACTGAGTTACCGAATCGACGCAGTTTAATTGAAAGCTTGCCTAAGTTTTTGGATCAAGCCATTCAAAATGGAAAAATGATTGCTGTTTGTTATCTAGATCTGGATCGTTTTAAGGATGTGAACGATACACTGGGTCACGCCGTTGGCGATAGTTTGTTGCTTACTGCTGCTCAGAGATTGCAATCGGTACTTCGCAAAGATGATTTTGTGGCAAGGCTGGGCGGTGATGAGTTTGCATTGATTATTTCCAATTTGGATAGTGTCGATGGTGCAGTGGTTGTAGCGCATAAGATTATTGAACGCATGACGAGTCCATTCAAACTTGAAGGTCGCGAGTTAATTGTTACGGCAAGTATGGGTGTGGCATTTTTCCCAGAGCATGGCATTAATGCGGATCGTTTGCTGAAATGTGCCGATATTGCCCTGTACCTTGCCAAAGATGCGGGTCGAAATAACTTTAAAGTCTTTTCCGAGGAGCAAGAGGGTACAGGTTTAGCAAAAATGGAGATGGAGGCTCAGATTCGCCGCTCTCTTCAAGCCAATGATTTCTTCCTTGAATACCAGCCTAAATATTCTGCAAAAACGGGTGAAATGTGTGGTGCTGAGGCTTTGATCAGATGGCAACATCCTAGTTTGGGCCGTCTTGCACCTGATCGATTTATTTCGTTGGCTGAAGAAACGCGTTTGATTGTTCCCCTCGGAAACTGGATTATTGAAGAAGTGGTTGCTCGGTTAGCCAGTTGGCGTGATCAGGGGCTTGATATCGTGCCGATCGCTGTTAATCTTTCAACCGTTCAATTTGCCAATGGTGAGTTGCCTGATTATATTGCCAATACACTGAAGCGCCATCAATTGGATCCCGCGCTATTTGATGTGGAAATTACCGAAAGTTTGTTAATGATTCTTCAAGTTGTGTCCTTGCCTGTCTCCTTCCCCCTCAGGGGAAGGAGACAGGCAACAAAAAAGCTCCTCACAACTGTCAAAAAACATTCATCAAAAAGTCATCTTCGCCAGTCATCATCAAAAGTATCATGCTGCTACTTTTGATGATGTGGAGGATGATTCATGTTTGAACTTGATGAGCTGGCTCAACTCGAAGCAATTCGCGCACATCCTTTAGTTCGCTCACGCATGCTGACTGAAATTGATGGTTTACCGATTTGGGAACTGTCGATTGGCGCAGAAGATGAAACTGTGCCGACGCTTGGCCTGTATGCGGGCATTCATGGCAATGAACGGATTGGCTCGCAAGTACTGTTAGCTTGGTTAGAACATACGCTGAACTGCCTTGCATGGGATCGCTCATTGCAGGAGCGCCTTAAAAAAATGCGCATCGTTTCCATTCCTCTCATCAACGTCACTGGACTTAGAAACGGCACACGTTGCACATCCAAAGGCGTAGACCTGATGCGCAATGCGCCTGTCGAAGCGATTAAACCTTATGTCTGGCCCCTTGCTGGGCAAAAACTCAGCCGCCATTTACCATGGTATCGCGGGCAATCGCTTGCACCAGAAAGCCAAGCCTTAATCGACAGTGTTATGCAAGCGCACGAAAAAGCCAGCTTCATGATGGCCATGGATTTGCATTCTGGTTTTGGTCAACACGACAGTTTATGGTTTCCCTACGCGGCACATCGGATGCCACCGCCTCACCTTGCTGAAGCCGTTGCGCTGTGTGATCTGTTTAATACCAACTTCCCACTGCATGACTTCTATCACATTGAACCACAAAGTATTAATTACACGACACATGGCGATTTGTGGGATTATTTATATGACCACGCTAATCAAAAGCGCGGCGTCTTATTTCTCCCCTACACATTAGAAATGGGCTCATGGCTGTGGCTACGGAAAAATCCGCGTCAATTCTTTCAGCGTTTTGGATTGTTTCATCCTATGTTGCCGCACCGTTTACGTCGCGTGCTTCGCCAACATTGGACGATTCTCGATTTCCTCATGCGAGCAACTTCAGATTACGACCAATGGCTCCCTGAAAAACAAGCTCGTCTCAGTTTGCATCAAGCTGGGATAGAACGCTGGTATCGTGGGTAAACATCAAAACAACATTTATGCAAAAAAACCATAGCACAAATAATAATCATAGCGTTATGATCGAACTAGCATCTCGATCAGGTCATGAAGACCCGTCTCAACATGCTTTCGTTTTACAATAATGCTTAATTTACTAACGAAGACATTTTTTGACCCATTACAACGCGAGAACTCATATGAAAGCAATATTCTCTTCTACAGCACTGATTCTAGGATTGATGTCCAGTGCTGGCGTTTATGCAGCCGCTCCAGCGGGTGCAACAGGTTTATGTAAAGACGGCACCTACAACATGGGCGCAACCAAGCAAGGTGCTTGTCGTGGTCACAAAGGCATCCAAGATTGGTACGCCGCAACTGGAGCTACTGCTGCAGTTGCCACTACTGCCACACCAGTAAAAGCTACGAAAGTCACAAAAACGACATCGACCACAGCTGACGTAACGTCGAGCACATCGTCTGCTGGCGCAACTGGTCTATGCAAAGATGGCACTTACTTCACCGGCGCAAATAAACAAGGCGCATGTCGTGGTCATAAAGGCATCCAAACTTGGTATGCTGATACAGCAACAACTACAGCAACAACAGTAACGACAACTGCCCCAACAATGACGCAAGCCAAAGTCACGAAATCAACCACAACAACATCAGCTACTGCTTCTAGCACAGCGCCAGCAGGTTCAACAGGTCTCTGCAATGACGGTTCATACTACGCAGGTGCCAATAAACAAGGTGCTTGCCGTGGTCATAAAGGCATCAAAGATTGGTATGGTTCGGCGGCATCAGGTGCTGCTACTGTAGGCGCAACTGCAGCGGTTACGACTCCGGCAGTTCAACCAACATCAGTACCAGAAAAGAAAGGCATGTTTTCGTTCTTGAATAAAAAACCTGCCACTTCGCCAACAGCAGCACCCACAACCACAACCACTACTACAGCAACAACGACTACACAGACTGCCCCAAAAGCCGTCGCAGCAGGTGGTGGTGTAGGTCAAGTCTGGGTGAACAGTGACTCTAATGTTTATCATTGCCAAAGTTCACAATGGTATGGCAAAACCAAGACTGGCTCATACATGACAGAAGCCGCAGCAAAAGCAGCAGGCGCACGTCCTGATCACGGTAAAGCTTGCTCATAAGTTAAAAATACTTTAATAAGT
>JACMMY010000283.1 GCA_014378805.1 Moraxellaceae bacterium | reverse complement strand
GCCATCACTATTGGGTAGACGGTTTTCCGGTTGATCCAATGCTGGGTCATCAAGCGCACGTTGTCGTGCTGAATGGGCAAAATCAGGAATATTCAAATCAGCGCTTTTCTCAGCAAACGCATCCGCATGCAGAACAACATTTCCCAGACCGCTTTCAACTGTAAAGGCACCTTTGCGGTCATCATTTGCACTTGAAAGACTGGTTTCAGCTGAACCTTGAACGCCTTCGATTTGCTGACTTGGAATTCGATGATCAAAGCTATTCACCACTCCGCCCACAGCATTACCCCCATACAACAGCGCCGCAGGGCCACGCACCACTTCAACTTTTTCAATGGTTAATGTGTTTTGTGGGACAGCATGATCATAAGATAATGATGACGCATCAATAATCCCAACGCCATTTTGCAACAAACGAATCCGATCGCCATCCATGCCACGAATAATAGGCCTCGCTACCCAAGGGCCATAACCCGTTGTCGAAACGCCAGCTTGACCATTCAGCAGTGCACCCAACGTATCTGCACGTCCAAGCACCAAATCACGCCCAGCCAGCACGGTCGAAGGTGAACTGGTGCGTTTGGACTGTAATGGATTCGCCGTCACCACAATCGTTGGCAAAATCGCTTCATGGTCATCAGAGTATGCAGGCGCACTAATTGCAGATATATCGGCAGCAAAAACGGCAGTATGCACAAATGTGAATGCAATCGCCCATGAAAGCGGATGGAGCTTATGACGCATGGTAATATCTCATTTTATTAATAATATAAAAAACTTGGACTAGCTAGAGTATTGGCACGACAACTGAAAACTAAAAATAGATATGTTATACTATAACAATAAATACAACACATCAATAGAAAATAAAATAATGATGATCTGTTTAAATTCGAAGATAACGCCGTAAGATGACAACAATGTTATATTAATCAATCAGAACATTAACTAGATCATCAATGAGCTTTTTCATGCGCCCAACTGTACTTTGTTTCTCAGGTCTAGACCCTTCAGGCGGTGCAGGTTTGCAAGCAGATATCGAAGCCATTGGCGCAGTCGGTAGTCATGCTGCCATCGCATGTACCGCGCTCACCATTCAAGATAGTCAGCGGGTTTATGGTTTTGAAACGGTGAGCCCTACTCTTTTAGACGCACAAGCGCGCGCAGTGTTGAATGATTTGTCGGTCAAAGCCATCAAATCAGGCATGATCGGCAGCACAGAGAACATTGATGCTCTTGAAAACATACTCAAAGAAAATCCAAAGATTCCTTACGTCCTCGACCCTGTTTTGGTCGCCAATAGTGGCGGAAGTCTGGGCGATCCTGCAACGCTTATCAGTGCATTTAAAAAGCTGATTCCACTTGCAACATTGATCACGCCGAATACCGTTGAGCTGCGTGCGCTTGCTGGTGAGCAAGACATTGAAACAGCCGTGCACATTTTGTTTAAGCATGGCGCGCGCGCTGTGTTGGTCAAAGGTGCGCATGAACATGAAGCACATCGTATTCGTCATTGGCTCTATGTTCGGGGAAACGATGGGCAAGCAGAATGCATAACGCAGTCGATTTGGCAGCGCATAGACGCTGAATTTCATGGTTCTGGTTGTACATTGGCGAGCAATATTGCGGGTAGATTGGCGCAAGGGCATTCGCTGAATGAAGCGGTTTCTCGTGCAGAGTTGTGGTTACATCGCACGTTACTTAAAGCGGATGAGCCGCATGTAGATGGACAAAAAATTCCGCGACGGTTTTGATTTCAATCTTTACAAAAAACCCCAAAAATGTAGAGGCGACCTGTGGTCGCCCTTTTCCGACTCTAAAACCACATCAAAATCACAAGCGGGCAATCACAAAGGTAGCCCCTACATGCTGTTCATTAACAAATGATATTCTGTGACTCAAAAAATGTAGCCACTCACAAAATCTTAAACCGCCTCAGCCTCAATCACCTCAAAGCCATGGGTAATCTCAACACCCCCTAGACTCAACATCCGATTCGCTGAACAATACTTATCCGCAGATAAATGAATCGCTTTATCAACCTGCTTTTCTTTGACACCACGCCCAGTCACAATGAAGTGCAAATGAATCTTGGTAAACACCGCTGGAATATCATCGGCACGCTCAGCCTGTAACTCACACCGTACATCGGTCACATCTTGACGTGCTTTTTTAAGAATCGTCACAATGTCAAAAGCTGCGCAGCCGCCTAAGCCAAGTAGAATGAGTTCCATCGGTCTTGCGCCACGATTTTCACCACCGTAAGCAGGCGAACCATCCATCAACACTTGATGTCCGCTTTCGGATGTCGCTTCGAATGCAACACCACCAACCCATTTAACACTTGCTTGCATGTTGCATCTCACATTGAGTTATTTCAGATTGACACTAATGATACATGAGCAGACTTAATTTCTTATACAATTTAAAGATGCTTAATTCACGAATTGGGAAATTATAACTGTATTTACTCAGGAAAATATTTTACATTACCTCATTAGAAAGTCTTAAATCCCCACACACAAACATGGATGAAATTTGTGATGAAGACTACAGGATAAGTCAACCAGCCTATTTTCTTTCTTCTATTTCCGCATCCCTCTCGCACAAATGAGTGGATTCATTTTCTTAGAGCCAGTGATTGCTAAAATGACAACGACCCTATCAGTACCAAAAACCAGACGGAACAAACCCAGACTGCCAGACAATCTTACGCCTTCACTACAGGCATTGCTGAGTCATGCATCCATCAAAACTTACTCGGCACGTACGCCTATTGTCAACAAAGGTGATGTGTCATCGTCGATGTTCTTCATTGTCAGTGGGTCGGTAGCGATTATTAGCCAAGAAGAAGGTAAGCGCGATATCGTTCTGGCCTATTTAAATGATGGCGCTTTTTTTGGTGAAATGGGTTTATTCGAGAATCAGCCTCTTCGCACAGCAATGGTTCGGACTCGAGTGCGATCAAATATTATCGAAATCAATTACGAACAGTTTTTAGCGTTTAGCAAAGAATTTCCTGAACTCTTGTTTGACTTATGTTCGCAGTTGTCATTTCGTTTGAAAGAAACCACACGTAAAGTCACCGATTTGACCGTACTCGATGTGACAGGTCGTATTGCACGTTGCTTACTTGATTTATCCAATCAGCCTGATGCCCTTCCACGTCCAAACGGCACGCAAATTCACATTACGCGCCAAGAAATCGGCAAACTTGTAGGTTGCTCACGCGAAATGGTGGGACGTGTCCTCAAAACACTCGAAGACCAACACACCATTAAATCCAGCGGAAAAACAATTCTGATTTATAAACCAGAAGCGTAATTTGGGTGGTGATAAAGACGCTTACAGCCTGCTAATCATCATTTGCGGGTTGTCGTCCAATTTTTAGACTATTTGTCGGCGTCGGTTCAACAATCCGCGCTTCACCCTCAACTGTTGTCCCAGTAAACCCACCATTCTGTGAAAAGCCGCCTTGACTAAATGCATCCGATGAAAATCCATGCTGTCTCATCTGTTCCATCATCGCTTCTTGAACAGCTTGTTGACGCTTTGCAAATGTTCGTATCGCAGATTTTTGTACAATATGCTGAATAGGCGGCAATAACAAAAACAAAGCAACCGCATCGGTTAATAGTCCTGGAATCACCAACAACAATCCCGCTAAAGCACGAATCAAAGCAGGCGCAAATTCTGATGAATTTGCATTTAACTGAAAGCCACGCATGCCTTGTGCGCCGTGCAATTGCGGTACGGCACGAAAACTATTCACCATCAACGACATTCCAAAAAAGAACGCGAAGATTGTCCACAAAAAAATCCACCAGCCGCTAATAAAATGCGCGACCCAAACCCATAAAAAAATCTCTATCGGTGGCAATAAAAATAACCACAGAAAAACCTTACTCATCGTCTTATTCCTAGCCTACTTATGCAGAGCATACTGATCTTCGATCCCATACCCAACCATATTCACGTAATGACTTATGATTTAGCATGTCGATTATGTCAATATATGGGCTAATTTATAAATTTCACTAGGCAATATGTATGTCTTTGATTATCGGCATTGATCCTGGCTCTCGAATGACGGGCTATGGCATCATTCGTAAAGAGGGCGACAAGCTCATCTTTGTCGATGCTGGAACAATTCGTACTGAAACGCCGACCATGCCAGAGCGATTAAAACGTATTTTTGAAGGCATCACCAGTATTGTCGACTTCTACCAACCGACGGAAGCCGCCATTGAACAAGTTTTTATGTCGAACAACCCCGACTCAGCTCTTAAACTTGGACAAGCGCGCGGCGCGGCGATGACCGCTGTTGTGGTCAAAAATCTTTCGGTCGCCGAATACACGGCTCGTCAAATCAAACTATCCGTTGTCGGTTACGGCGCAGCGGAAAAAGAACAAGTGCAAATGATGGTGACACGACTATTAAACTTGAGTATCACCCCACAAGCCGATGCTGCCGATGCGCTGGCCTGTGCAATTTGCCATGCTCACGCGGCTTCAAGCAACAATAAGATGCTCATGCTGCAAAGTACAGGCATGTCACGTGGACGCGGTCGCTGGCGTTTGCCAGGTTAATAGACGCATTGAATTTATTGACCCATGACTAAAACTAAACCTCCTTTACAGCCCCTAGAACCGGAGCTACGCGACAATCCTGCCGCACTCAAGGCATGGATTCAAAACGAAGCGCAAGCACTCGGTTTTGCGCGACTGGGCGTCACTTCACCCAATATCGAAGAACAACTGCCCTATTTAAAGCAGTTTCTAGCCGATGGTTTTGCGGGAGATATGCATTATCTCGCCGAAAATATCGAGAAACGTGGCGACGCCAGTTTGCTAGTTGAGGGCACTAAAAGCGTGCTTTGCGTACAAATGAATTACCTAGTCGAGCCACCGCCTCACCGTTATGTGCCTGATGTTCCTAACCAAGCGATTGTCTCGCGTTATGCACGCGGACGCGATTATCATAAAGTTGTCCGTGGACGACTCAAGCAACTGGCTTTACGTATTGAACAACAGATTGGCGAATTTCAATGGCGACCATTTGCGGATTCAGCACCCATTTTAGAAAAACCTTTGGCAGAGCGCAGTGGACTTGGATGGACAGGCAAACACACGCTTTTAATTAATAAAAAAGCAGGTTCATTCTTCTTTTTAGGTGAGCTCTTAACCGATTTAGAATTGCCGTTCGATACGCCAGCGACGGAGCATTGTGGGACGTGTAGCGCGTGTATTGATATTTGTCCAACTCAAGCCATTATTGAACCTTATCGCCTAGATGCGCGGCGTTGCATTGCGTATTTAACGATTGAATTCAAAGGGAGCATTCCTATTGATTTGCGTCGAGGCATTGGTAATCGCGTGTTTGGCTGTGATGATTGTCAGCTGATTTGTCCGTGGAATAGCTTTGCACAGCTCTCCGCAGAAATCGATTTTCAAGCGCGCCATCAACTCGATCTTCTGAGTCTTTTAGATTTATGGCAATGGACAGAAGCGGACTTTCTGTTATTTACCGAAGGCAGCCCGTTGCGTCGCACGGGTTATATTAGCCTGATGCGTAATATTGCAGTTGGTTTGGGAAATGCGCCGTTTCACCCTGACAATATAAATGCACTTCAAGCGAAACTTGGACAACTTGGTGAGTTAGTTGATGAACATATTCATTGGGCGATTGATGAGCAGCAGGAAAAATCGAAGCGGATCTTTTAAGATCACAAGCAAATCCCTCCCTTGCGCATGAGGAATATATGCCGTAAAGCTGCTCACCCATTTCAAAAAGGGAGGAACAGTTCCCTCCTTAGAAAAAGGAGGGTTAGGGAGGGTTTTCTTCTGATCTTACCTAGAACTAGGGTTAACCACTCACATCTCATCCCAAATCGGTTGATCGGTAAAATACTCAACCAAGAAATCCAACATCGTTCGCAGTGCCGCTGGCATATGCTTGCGAGATGCATAGACGCCGTAAATCCCCAACTCGACGGCACGATAAATCAGGCAATAATGCAATCAGTGCACCAGATCGAATATATTGTACAACCAAATACGTTGGCAAAAGCGCAATCCCCACACCAGCGAGCGCCACCTGCATGAGAACGGTCGCTTCATTTGCGCTGATACGACTTTGTACGGGATAAGAAACCTGTTCACCATTGCGTTCAAACACCCAAGAAGTTTTGCCATGAAACGAATGCGTGAGACATTGATGTAAAACTAACTCATCAGCAGTGAGAGGTGTGCCATTTTCGCGTTAATAAGCAGGAGACGCGCAGACCACTGAACGACACACCGATAATTGACGCGCAATCAATTGATCATCTAGATCATTAGTAATGCGAATCGCAAGATCGATGCGCTCATCAATTAAATTCACAGTACGATCTAGCAATAACAATTCAATGCCAACGTTTGGATATTTTTTGATATAAGCACTCACCGCTTGTGCCATTTGAGCTTGCGCAAATGAAGAACTGACCGTAATTCGCAGTAATCCATGCGGTGTATTTTCTGACAGATCGGATGCACCGCGCATATCGTGGGTCATTTCTAAAACATGTCGACAACGTGGCAACAAATCACCTCCAGCAGCGGTCAGACTCAGCCGACGTGTTGTTCGATGCAATAAGCAGCTCCCTGACCAATCTTCAAGTTCTGCCAAATAGCGCGAGATCACAGGACGAGATAAATTCAATTTTTCCGCCGCAGCAGATTGGCTTCCACAATCCACCACAGTGACGAAAACCTCCATGGCCGTTAACTTATCCACGTCCTACTCCCTTTATTCCTTCGACAATTAGACCGATTTTAGAAACAAACTATGGCTATTAATAGGCTTTTTAACACCCAAAAAAAGAAACTATTTTACATCTACCCCTGAATAATCAGCCATACAAATTGGAATTCATCATGTCTACACTCAAAAAAACGACCATGCTATCGAGTGCATTACTCTTGCTAGGTCTTGTAAGCCAATCTCATGCAGCACCGCTTAAATTAGAGGTCTACAATCCAGGTACAGCCGCAATTTTTCCTGTTTCCTCTGTTCTAGTGACGGGTAAAAATGACGCCATCTTAGTCGATGCACAGTTTGGTAAGTCTCAAGCAGAGCAAGTTGTCAAAAAAATCAAAGCCAGCGGTAAAACACTGACGACCATTTATATTAGTCATGGTGATCCTGATTATTACTTTGGCTTAGACACGATTAAAGCGGCTTTTCCGAATGTAAAAGTATTCGCTACACCACAAACCGTTGCCCACATTAAAGAAACCGTTGAAGGTAAAAAGACCTATTGGAATCCAATTTTGGCGGCTGATGCGCCAACGAATACCATTATTCCAAATACGCTGACTGGAGATAGTCTTTATTTAGAAGGCAAGCAACTGAAGATCATTGATTTAAAGGGCAATCAACCTGATCGTAGCGTGGTGTGGATTCCATCTATTAAAGCGATTCTCGGTGGTGTTGTTATAGACGGAAACAACATGCACATTTGGATGGCGGATACCCAAATCCCATAGCGATTGGCTAATCACACTAAAGACCATTGAAAAACTCAAACCCAAGATCGTCATCCCTGGACATTTTTTACCTAATGCAGGATTAAATATCGATTCCGTTAAATTTACTGAAAACTATATCAAGACCTTTGATGCCGAAACTGCCAAAGCGAAAGATTCAACCGCGCTAATCAATGCCATGAAAGCTGCTTTTCCAAATTCTGGCGACACTTCGTCATTAGAACTGAGTGCCAAAGTTGCCAAAGGTGAAATGAAATGGTATGACGCCTAAACCATTACTTTAAATCACGAACCCCATTCAATATTACGGAATTATTATCATGAGTCATATTGCGATTATCGGAGCAACAGGTCGTGCAGGCGGTCAATTGCTAGAAGAAGCGTTACGCCGTGGTCACACCGCGACTGCCATTGCCCGCAAAGCCTCAGTGCTGAGTGGCCGTGTCGGTGTGACAGTAAAAGAAGTCGATATTCTGAATGCGACCGCTTTGGAAGATGCGGTCAGAGGTGCTGATGCCGTATTTAGCGCCGCACACTTCTCAGGTATTCCAGCGAAAGCCATTATTGAACCGATCAAAAAAGCTGGTGTTAAACGCCTACTCGTTGTCGGCGGTGCAGGAAGTTTGTTTGCAGGACCTCATCTGGAAGTGATTGATACCCCAAATTTTCCAGAAGAATATAAAGCTGAAGCCAGTGATGGTGGCGTGTATCTTGATGCCCTGCGTTTAGAAACAGCACTCGACTGGACGTTGCTATCTCCATCGGCATTGTTTGTTGAAGGCGAGCGCACTGGAAAATTCCGTATTGGTCAAGACAATCTACTGGTTGATGAAACAGGCAAAAGCTGGATTACGTTTGCAGACTATGCCATCGCTTACTTAGATGAGTTTGAAAAACCAGCACATTCGCGTCAACGCTTTACAGTGGGTTATTAATCAAAAGATTGAGTTAAATAAGAGTGCATCAAGCGCTCTTATTTACTATTAGCGCTCAGAAATCAGGTTGGAATGCGTAAGACTTGACCTGGATAAATTTTATCTGGCGTGCTCAACATGGGCTTATTTGCCTCAAAAATCTTATCGTAGAGATTGGCGTTACCATACATTTCTTTTGAAATGTGCGACAGCGTATCACCCGATTTTACCATATACATCCGGCTTTCTGGCTCTTGGGTTTCAATGGTAATATTATCAATAACGACTTTTGCGACATCTGAATTATTGCCAATCGCCAAAATTACTTTCTCTCGATCGGCTTGAGTCTTTGCTGAACCAGACACTGTCGCCGTGTCCGTATCCGTATTATAAGTCACGGAAAGACCTTCAATTGAAAGACCCAAACCCATGACGCGCGTTAACAACAGGTTCGCAATATCTTGTGCTGTGCGTGCTACTGGAGCGGCTGAAGGCGCTGGACTTTCATGATGACCAAAAATCTTATCTCCTACACCTTTTATAAAATTAAAAACACCCATGATATTACTCCAGTCGTCTGTGGTTTTAGTCGGATCAATGCTGACTTAATCAGACTACCCATCATGCAAAAGAAATAATGCAGGAAAAATGTAGTGGTTGTGTTTTAAGTTAACAAGAATCTCAAGCACAAATAACAACTCTCCATAAATACGACTTTAAAGACACAAAAAAACCGCAATCAATGCGGTCTTTTTGATAGATAGCTATAGGTATTATTGTTCAATAAAAACAAAAAAACTTACTCAGCATCTTAAAAAATTAAGCTAATTTCGCAGTCACATAATCCACTGCTGATTGTACAGTCGTGATGACGCTCGAATCTTCATCAGGAATGGTGATATTGAAATCATTTTCAAAAGACATGACCAACTCAACCAAATCAAGTGAATCAGCACCTAAGTCATCCATGAAAGATGCTTCGTTTTTGATTTCTTCAATACGGATTCCGAGTTGTTCTGCTACTGCTGCCTTGACACGTTGTTCGACATCGCTCACCGAAAATCTCCTTCAGGTTATGGCATCTTAATCAAATAAATAAAGATAAGCACTAGTGTAAAGTAATCAATAAAAAATACAATTGGCGAATATGTTCACTTACGTCACTTTTCAGACATGACCACGATAGCCTTCGCTGGAACTACAATGATCAATGGACATCAATTTTGTTCTATCAACACTAAAATAGCATACAACAATCACAAAATCCTGACTGGTTATCTGTCCAATCTAAGTACATTCATCAGACTTATTACCCCATGTACATGCCGCCATTTACAGGTAAGACCGTTCCAGTGATATAACCTGCTGTCGCGCCAGCCAAAAACCCAACTGCAGCTGCAATCTCAGAAGCCTGCCCCAAACGTCCTAATGGAATTTGTGACAACATCATCGTGCGTACTTTTTCATCCAATACTTCGGTCATGTCTGTGGCGATAAAACCAGGCGCAACACAGTTTACCGTAATATTTCGACCGCCCATTTCACGCGCAAGCGCACGACTAAAGCCTTCAATGCCTGCTTTTGCGGCTGAATAATTGGTTTGACCCGCAT
>JACMMY010000282.1 GCA_014378805.1 Moraxellaceae bacterium | reverse complement strand
TGCTTCTGCATATTACGGTCCTTTCCGCGATGCGGTGGGTAGTGCTGCTAACCTAAAAGGCGGACACAAAAAGAACTACCAAATGGATTATGGCAATCGCTTAGAAGCCTTGCATGAAATTGCTCTCGATTTACAAGAAGGCGCGGACATCGTCATGGTCAAACCCGGTCAACCTTACCTCGATTTAGTCCGTGAAGTAAAAGATCAATTCGGCGTACCGACCTTCGCTTATCAAGTCAGTGGTGAATATGCCATGCACATGGCCGCCATTCAAAATGGCTGGTTATCAGAAGCCGTGATTTTAGAATCCTTAATTGGATTCCGTCGTGCAGGTGCGGATGGAATTTTGACTTATTTTGCCGAAAAAGCGGCAAAAATGATGAAAGAAATGGGTTGAAAAACACAGCTCATTGAGCCTGTCGAAATGCGCGGTATAGGGCAAAAACCCAGACCGTGCACAAACCATTCAATTCATTAGACTCAATAAACTTCGCAAATCGAAGACTTTAAAGCTTCTCCAAAGCCTGCGCTAAGCCGTCTGCTTTGGTTTCACCGACCACACGCCCGACCTCTTGTCCCTGTTTATAAAAAATCAGTACAGGGGGCCCAAACAGATTAAGTTTCTTTAACACTTCTTTGCTGTTTTCATCACTGTTGGTCACATCTAGCTTCACACGTGTCCAACCAGTCAAGCCTTTAATGTCTTGTCCACTAAATAACTCACGCTCCATGATGCGACAACTCACACACCAATCCGCAGTCACGTCAACCAGTAACTGTGGATGTTGCTGCTGCATGTCACTTAACTCAGCCAAACTATGAATCTCTGATACAGTCTTAACCGCAAATGGTTTTTTAGTCAATCCTGTCAATGGATGCCAAGGATCAGTTTGTCCTGCAGCAACGCCTGCTAATTGTACCAATCCCCATCCTGCAATCATCACCGCACACACTTGCGTCACAAATCGACCGCGCCCTGCCCAACGCCAAAACCAAACCGCGCACGCCATGGATAACGTTGCCCAAAGCAATAGCATCAATGAACTATCAAAGGCACGATTCAATAAAATTAACGCCACGCCAAACAACAAAAGACCAAAGCCTTGACGAACCCAATTAAGCCACTCACCTGCTTTTGGTAAGAATCGACCTTCAGTTGCACCAAGAATCATCAGCGGCACGCCCAAACCAAGTCCGAGCATAAATAAAGCAATTGCACCTAATAGTGGACTTCCGACCGTAGATACAGAGAGTAAAACCCCTGCCAAGGGTGCGGATACGCAAGGTGAGACCACGAGTGCTGAAACAAAGCCAGTCAACCAGCTTCCTACCACACTACCTTGTCTTAGCCATGCCGCACGTCCCGCTTCGCGCTGTTCAAACGCGTGAATTTTGGACTGTATCCCATGCGGCAAACGCAAGGTAAACACATCAAAATTTGCCAATGCCAAAATGACAAAAACGATTGCAAAGACGATCAAAACGATCGGATTTTGCAGCCAACCTAATAAATTAAACTGCTGTCCAAACTTAGCAATCACCGCCCCTAATACTGCATAACACGATGCGATACCGACCGCATAAGCTCCCGACAAAAGCAAACCATGCGCCATTGAGCGGCGATGTTGGCGTGCCACCAAATTAGCCACAATCGGCAACATTGGCAGTACACATGGGGTAAACACCAGACCCAAACCCGCCAAAAACAACAATGCAAAAGCAGTGAGCGGATGACGACCTAAACCAAACGGATCTGTATTTATATTTTGGGTGATCGGTGTTGGTGTTGCAATCGAAGTCATCGTTGAGATTGAACGAGGAACTAACTCATTCTGATCAATCATCATTGAGGGAGGATCATCCTCGGTATCCACAATATCTGTCGATGGGGAGGTAATAGCATTCACATTGGTAGGAACTTGTTTATCGCTAGGTGCAATCTGGAATCGATATCCACTCACGTCATTGGGAATCGGCAAAGGTAACAATATGCTTTGCACGCCTGCGGACTTCTCGATTTTAGTTCGAATGTCAGGACGTCCGTCAACGGCTGGAATGGGTGGTGATGCTTTGGCTAAGGTGGTGTTAGCAGCAACAGTAGTATCTGCTGAGCTCGCCTGTGAAGATGTGTTTGATGCCGATACTGCCGTATTTGCTGGTGGGAGGTTGAACTCTCGCTCTTGTGGCGGATAGCACAACCCTGCATCGGCGCAGCCTTGCCAACGTACAGTGACTTTGCCACTGCCACTGTACGGAACGCCAATAGAGACATCATCATGATAAACAGGCACTTTACCAAACTCTGGATCATCTTTGATTTGCGCAGCGCGGCTAAAAATAGCGTCCTGGAGTTTAACTGTTGGATTTGAGGAATAGAAAGCAAATTTACGTTGATAAAGATAATAGCCAGAAGTGACCTGAAAATCTAAAACCAGCTTATTGTCTTTGGCTTCACCGACCAACTTAAAGGCTTGATCAGCTGGGATAAATTTAGATGTTGAGTTGGCGTTTCTAAATTCATTGATGCCTTCGAACTTAATGCCGCCTAACAATGTTTTTTTATCAAAGTCATTGCTCGACGCAGAATTATTCACAGCGGCATTATTGTTATTGTTAGATGCTGCAATTGCCTGCGCAGATTCACTCATGAGTAAAGTAAACAGCATGATCAACACAAATAATGACCGTTGAATCATAACAGTGTGCGATATGGCTAATGGTGTGGATTTAATGATCGCTAATATCGAAGAACTCGGCTTCCAATGCCAATCATACGTCCGCAGTGATTCACTCATTGTCCTTCGCTGCACGTTCAACTGCCTTTGGCATTATCAGTTTAATATTCTTTTAGACTATCACAGGATAATCTATTACAAAATGAAGAAAACGTAACCAACTACAGACGAGAAAAAATAGTCACGCTTCATTTTGACTTTAATCGATGCGCTTTTCTAGATTGGTTCTTGCTCCAAAAAGTGCTGTACCCACACGAACCATGGTAGAACCAGCGGCAATTGCATCGGCAAAATCAGCAGACATCCCCATGCTTAAGGTATCCCAGTCATGAGGTGTGCGATGTTGAACACGGACAGACTCAAATAAAACTTGGGCACGAAGAAATGCATCCTGATGTTTCAATTCAGGAATAACCATAATACCGCGCAACGAAAGATGCGGTAAGACGCTGATATGCTCAACCAACTCTGCAAGCGCTTCAGGTAAACAACCAGCCTTACTGTCTTCACGATCAATATTGACTTGGATACAGATATTGAGTCGAGGTTGGTCATCTGCCCCCTTTTCAACTTGCTCGGCGAGATGCTGAGATAACCGTTGGGCAATCATCAAACGATCCACACAGTGCACCCATGCAAAATTCGAGGCTAAATCACGTGTTTTATTCCGCTGAATCTGACCAATGAAATGCCACTCAATGGCAAGATCCGTTAAATCGGCTTGTTTGCTCAGAGCCTCTTGCAAATAGTTCTCGGCAAAAAAGCGTTGTCCAGCCGCATACATTGATCGAATCACCGCCGCAGACTGCGTCTTTGAAACAGCCAATAATGTGACTTTGTTGTCTGAAATTTTACATTTTTGACAAATATTTTCAATTTGGCTTAGAACTTGTTGCCGATTGGCAGCGAAATCAGTCATTATCTGTATTACTCTCACTTTTTGACTTAAAAAAACGTTAGCTCACGGACGTTTTAGGGTGTTTAATCATATCGAATTATTGCTATAACTTGGTTTTTAAGTCTAATATTCATTACACGTAATACACCCATATTATAGCCTCCAAATTTAGTAGCATAAGTCACTGTAAAATTTAAATATTGTAAATTGAGAAAAAGGATTATTTCATGGACATCACAGAACTATTGGCGTTCTCCGCTAAAAATGGCGCCTCTGACTTGCATTTGTCAGCAGGTCTGCCCCCCATGATTCGAGTTGACGGTGAAATTCGTCGCATTAATTTACCGGCCATGGAACACAAAGAAGTCCACCGTCTCGTCTACGACATCATGAACGACAAGCAACGTCGTGACTACGAAGAATTCCTCGAAACCGACTTTTCATTTGAAGTCCCGGGTGTTGCGCGCTTTCGTGTCAATGCGTTTACACAAAACCGCGGCGCAGGTGCCGTATTCCGTACCATTCCATCTAAAGTACTGACGATGGATGATCTGGGGATGGGAGATGTGTTTAAAACGATTTGTGAATACCCTCGCGGTATCGTCCTCGTCACAGGTCCAACAGGTTCGGGGAAGTCAACCACACTCGCTGCAATGATCGACTATATCAATGAACGACGTTTCGACCATATTCTGACGATTGAAGATCCAATCGAATTTGTCCATCAATCCAAAAAATGTCTCGTTAACCAGCGCGAAGTTCATCGTGACACGCACGGATTTAATGAAGCACTGCGTTCAGCACTGCGTGAAGATCCAGACATTATCCTCGTCGGTGAGTTACGCGATTTAGAAACGATTCGCCTAGCGCTCACTGCGGCAGAAACGGGACATTTGGTATTCGGTACACTCCACACCACATCCGCAGCTAAAACGATTGACCGTGTGATCGACGTATTCCCCGCAGAAGAAAAATCAATGGTTCGCTCGATGCTATCAGAATCACTTCAGGCTGTGATTTCGCAAACACTGCTCAAAAAAACAGCCGGTGGTCGTATCGCGGCACACGAAATCATGATTGGTATTCCTGCAATTCGAAATCTCATCCGTGAGAACAAAGTTGCACAGATGTATTCTGCGATTCAAACAGGTGCAGGCTATGGGATGACGACACTCGACCAAACTTTAAAAGGTTTAGTCATGAAAGGGCTTGTATCTCCACAAGTCGCCAAAGGCGTTGCGAACCAACCTGACTCATTTCTTTAACATCCTGCTAAAACGGCTTGACACCCTATCAATGTCAAGCCGAGTTAATTTCAAGGAACACGGAGCATACCTAACATGGAATTTGATGACCTACTGCGCCTAATGGTCGAAAAGGGAGGATCTGACTTATTTATTACGGCAGGTGTTGCACCGTCGATGAAAGTGAATGGTAAAATTTTACCCATCACCAAGTCCGCCCTCACATCGCAAGTTGTGGAAAGTATCATCCACAGTGTCATGACGGACAAACAACGCAAAGAATATGCAGAAAGCAAAGAATGTCAGTTCGCAATTGTAGACAAAAATGAAACTGCGCGTTTTCGGGTGAGTGCGTTTGTACAACGTGATTGTCCTGGAATGATTCTACGACGGATTGAAACCCATATTCCGACCGTCGAAGACTTAAAACTGCCAAAGATCATTGAAGAATTAGCAATGACTAAGCGCGGAATTATTATTTTTGTGGGTGCGACAGGCACAGGTAAGTCGACATCCCTTGCTGCAATGATTGGTCATCGTAATCGACATTCTCAAGGTCATATCATTACTATCGAAGATCCGATTGAGTTTATACATCAACACGCTGGCTGTATCGTGACGCAACGTGAAGTCGGCATTGATACGGCCTCATTTGATGTTGCCTTGAAAAATACATTGCGCCAAGCACCAGATGTGATTCTAATCGGTGAGATTCGCTCACGTGAGGTGATGGATTACGCGATTGCGTTTGCGGAAACTGGACATCTCGTACTCAGTACCTTGCACGCTAATAATGCCAACCAAGCACTTGATCGTATTATTCACTTTTTTGAAGCGGATCGTCATAGCCAGTTGTATATGGATTTATCGATGAACCTGAAAGGCATTATCGCGCAACAATTGGTTCCGACGGTGGATGGCAAAGCACGTCGCGGTTGTATTGAAGTACTATTAAACTCGCCATTAATTCAAGATTACATCCGTAAGGGTGATATCCATGAAATCAAAGAAGTGATGAAGCGCTCTCGCGAACTCGGTATGCAGACCTTCGATCAGGCACTGTTTGACCTCTATCAAGCTGGTGAAATCACTTACGAAAACGCTTTGCAATACTCTGACTCACCAAACGACCTCCGTCTACAAATCAAACTCGGCAACAACGCTGATACTCGATTCTTAGATCATGCGACGCGTGATCTGTCGATTGAAGAGATTTAATTTTTAGATCTTTTGAGATAAAAAGCCTTACTGGAGTGGTTTCAGTAGGGCTTTTTTAATGATTAGAAAATGTAGGCTGGGGTTTGCCCCAGCTAAACAAAGGAATCTCTAATCAGAATCAGTAGTAGCGTTCGTTAATCCCATTCTGTGCTGGGGCAGAACCCCAGCCTACAATTGCTAACGGTTTCTATATGAGTTTGAATTTATCCCAAGTCACAGGAAGAGGGATATCACCAGTATAATTATTCAACTCTATTTCTAAAATTCGATTATTAGTATCAGCAAACAACCAAACGGCAACTTCATTGCCAGCCGCATCAGCAACTTTACCCTCTAAAGGAAACCCATCAACTGATTCAAATTCATGTTGGCCTGTGTATTCAGGCCTTGAGTAGCCCTGAATATGAAAAGTTATTATCTCTCCATTACTCTGCTCTTCGACTGTACTATTCTGCAAATCACTTATGAGCTGTTCTCGTTGAGCGGAATCTCTCACAGAATTAGCTGCAAGCAACATAGCTCTAATTTCCAAATCAGAAAGTTTCCTCATCATTTATCATCCCTTGCTGGAAATAAAGTTACAGTAAGATGGTCTTCAGTCCACCGCTCTAATTATTATTTAAAGACTTCTTTTTAAATTTTGAAACGGTTATGTATCGTTATGAATTGAAAATATCATATTCTTTTTGTGAGTTAAAACCCATTCTACACGAGCAGTTCCCTGAGCATGTCGAAGGGTTTATTCGAAACGTATACGGCTTCGACAGGCTCAACCACCTATTTACGTTCTACTCTCACGCAGGCAAATGCCCCATACGGTTTTTCTTCGTATTGATATACAACAAATTGCTTGGGTTTAAGCCGACATGCAACGGCACACGCTCGACCACATCAATCCCTAAATCTTGCAAGGCTTCTACCTTCAACGGATTATTGGTCAACAAACGAACCGCTTTCACCTTGAAGTGATTCAACATCACCAACGTCATCTCATAAGTCCGCGCATCAATCGGTAAATTTAACAACAGATTCGCATCGACCGTATCGTGACCTTGATCTTGCAATGCATAGGCGCGGATTTTATTGGTTAGGCCAATACCTCGTCCTTCTTGGCGCAAATACAAAACAGCACCTCGCCCATTACGTTCAATTAACGCCAATGTTGCATCCAATTGCGGGCCACAATCACAGCGCAATGAACCAAACGCATCACCCGTTAAACACTCCGAATGTACCCGAATCAGTATCGGCTCATCTGATTGTTCCTGATTGATTAAGCCTTTGGACAGCGCCACATGTTCCTCGCCAGTTGTCGTATCTTGAAATACAGAAATATCAAAGTCGCCATGCTTGGTCGGCAACAGCGCATTAGCAATGAATTGAACTGGCATAAAGTTTCCCGAATCACTCGAAAGATTTGCAATAAAAAAGTGAAAATGAGCATACTGTCTATCATGCATAATTTGCACGACCGAATGAATACCTAGTTTTTAAGATTGTTAATTTCGAATATTGAAACAATCACCTACTCGTTTTAACAATCAATCATTTCACATTTTATTGTAGTTTTGTAATAGTGAATTATTTGTGAAAATTTTGCGCCATATCCACAATCGTGCGTGTAATCTCTGACAATCGCTTGCCTTGATCCATTGCCATTTGGCGCAGTAATTTATGTGCTTGATCTTCACTGAGTTTATTGTTTTTCATGAGGAGTAATTTGGCTTTTTCTTGTATCTTTTTTTCTTCAATCGCAGTACGTGCCGCAGTCAACTCATCTTGCATTTGCTGCAAGCTGTGCGCCTGATTTTGCACCAACTCAAATACAGAACGCCCCAACTTAGGGCCAATGCCCTCAGACTGATAATAATCTTGCGCGTTCGACGTACTCAAATTTGGCATGTGTGAATGACTCAACAAAACGACAAATGTATCGTCAGTATGAGTTGATAGCGTATCAATCATATCTTGTTGTTGAGTTAACATTTTTTGAGCATCACTCACGCGCTGTAAACACAACTGCTGTAAATGCAGTTGTAGTCCCAATTCAACTGTTTTTAGATTATCAATGTGCTGGGTTAACAAACCAAACCATTGCTCATAGACTTCAGGTTCTATCATTTGTGGGTGATCAATTAATGCAACACGGCGTAAACGCTCAATCTCTGCCACATGAAATGAGTGCGTATATTGCTCCCATAATAGACCCGACGCAGGATCAGCAAACTCACGAAACAGTTCAAAGCAACGGTCTTGTCCCTCAATGAGAAATTGTAAGCGCCCACGTTGCTGCGCACTAAATTGTCGCGCAGAAAATCCCGCTACGCCGACTGCTCGCTCACATCCAGCTAACTCCTTTCCATGCATCAGATTAAATAACGCCACCAGTATCCGCGCAATGGTCGGATCAATAGCAGCATCTGCCGTTTCAAACACAATCGATAACAGCCCACTAATCGTTTCGCTATAGACTGTGATGACATCATCACTTTGGATGCTTAACTGACGCACTTGCGCACGAAATTGTGGCAAACTGGCCAAGGTATGAAGCGTATATGCAATTCGATTCAGTAAACGACTATTACCTGCATGTGCATTGACATGTGAGTTGATGCTCTTCAATACCGCATGAAACTCAGTTACACGCTGATCTGCCGCGTTAATATATTCCGTCAACTGCTCATCAAAATGCTGCCCTTTAGAACCAATATACAAATTGGAAGCACCGCGCTCTTTCTGTAGCGCATGGATCAAATCACTGACCATCACAATCAACTGACCCATCTCTAAAAAATACTTTAAACTATTGATTTCTGACAATTTCGATGCAATAAAAAAGTCAGTCGCATTTAAAGGAGTCGAATGATGGGGTGTCTTTTTTGCTGAGCGAATCTGCCCATCAGCGGGTTTAAAAGACAAACTACCGTCTCCATTTTGATGATTCAGATCATCATCTATAAGCTGCCTCATTTTGGTACCATCTATCTTGCTGCCTATATCAATGTGGGTGCAACGTTGCTGTTTATATCTATGCAATTTTGGTGCAAAACGATAGATCAATCACAAAATATCTAGTAAATTACTTATAATCATCATTTAAATCAATATGATATTAAACAATAAATACAAATTGGCACGCTTTATGCTAATTATCAAATAGCATCCAACGGTGGATGAACACACGATAAGTACGACTTCCTGAGCAACGGCAGTCAATCAACACCTACAGAACGACACTGAAATTATACTGGGCAATGGCGTCCATACTGCACAAACGGTATGGGCGTTTTTTATTTCTCAGAAATAGCTTTTATTTTTTATGAATGGAGAACGTCATGCACAAAGATTTAGTAAATCATCCAGTTGATGGATCAGATCACACAGACGATGGCGTTCAAGCATGTTCTAATCGTCGTGATTTTCTTAAAAAATCTCTGTTTGCCGCTGGCGCAGCAGGGACAATGAGTTCATTGATTTTGCCATCCTCCGCCGCTTATGCTGCAGGATCAGATGCACCAGAAAAAACAGTGATCAAAGTTGGTTTTATTCCACTCACCGACTGTGCATCCCTCGTGATGGCATCTAAACTGGGATTGGATAAGAAATACGGTATCACGATTGAACTGTCTAAAGAAGCGTCATGGGCAGGTGTGCGCGACAAATTGATCAGCGGTGAACTCGATGCTGCGCATGTGCTGTATGGATTGATTTACGCGGTCAATAATGGCGTTGGCGCAACACAAACACCGATGGCAGTGCTGATGGGACTGAATAACAACGGCCAAGCCATCACCATGGCAAACAAGCTCATCTCTGCTGGCGTAGTCAACGGTGCAGGTCTCAAAAAATACATTGCCAGCGGTAAATCACTGACCTTTGCACAAACCTACCCAACAGGCACACACGCAATGTGGCTCAACTATTGGTTGGCAGCCAATGGTGTCAACCCAATGAAAGATATCAAAAACATCACTGTGCCACCACCGCAAATGGTCAGCAACATGCAAGTCGGAACCGTAGATGGCTATTGTGTGGGTGAACCATGGAATGCGCGCGCCATTGAACTCGGTGTCGGCTTTACCACCACCACCACCCAAGACATCTGGACCAATCATCCTGAAAAAGTCTTGGGTTGTAGCCGCGCATTTGTACAAAAGAATCCAAACACCGCTCGCGCATTAATGATGGCTGTGCTTGAAGCGTCGAAATATCTCGACAACTACAAAAATCGCGCCAATGTCGCGACCTTGATTTCACAAAAATCTTACGTCAACTGCCCAGCGGACACGATTAAAGGTCGTTTCTTGGGTCAATACGACAATGGTGCTGGTCGTCAATGGACCGATGCGAACAACATGAAGTTCTACAACGACGGCAAAGTGAACTTCCCTTACCTATCAGACGGCATGTGGTTCATGACCCAGCATAAACGTTGGGGCTTGATGAAAACCGACGTGGACTATCTCGGCATTGCAAAACAAGTCAACCAAATTGACTTGTACAAACAAGCAGCCAGCCAAGTCAAAGTCCCGGTACCAAGCAACCCAATGCGCAGCAGTAAGTTGATGGACGGTAAGGTGTGGGATGGTTCGAACCCAGCCGCGTATGCCGCAAGTTTTGCGATTAAAGCGTAATCCGATTAACACGCACCGCCAATCCATTAACGAGCTTGGTGGCGCTAACAAATACTTAGGAGCGATCACATCATGAGCAATACCGCACATGCCATTGAAGTCGATACCGCTGAATTAGCAGTAGAAAATAAACCAGCAAAACTATCGACCACTGATGAAACAAAAGACTTGGTGGTTGCTGAAGTGAAGTCACCAGCACCCACCAAAAATTCGGAAACTGCGCAGCGCATTAAAGACGGTTTGATCGGTGGATTTAAAGCGATGATTCCGCCAATCATCGGGATTATCGTATTTCTGATTGGTTGGGCCATGCTCAGTCAATTCCGCCCAACTCTGCCGAATCCACTGGTCACAGCGCAATCGGCAATCGAGTTATTTGCCCATCCTTTCTATATCGAAAGTGCGAACGATCAAGGCATTGGCTGGAATATTCTCTCTTCACTCGGTCGCGTGGGCACAGGTTTCGGAATGGCTGCGCTAATTGGGATTCCACTGGGTTTCATTATCGGTCGGGTGAAATTTGTCCGCGACATGATGGCACCGATCATTTCAATCTTGCGCCCTGTTTCTCCGCTGGCATGGCTACCTATCGGGATGGTGGTGTTCCAATCCGCCAATCCAGCATCGATTTGGGTGATCTTTATCTCCAGTATTTGGCCCATTATTTTGAATACTTCGGCAGGTGTTGCACAAGTACCGCAAGACTATCTCAATGTCGCACGTGTCCTTCGCCTCTCGGAATGGAAAGTCTTTACCAAAATTCTACTGCCTTCTGCGTTACCTTATTTATTAACGGGCATTCGCTTATCGGTTGGCGTGGCGTGGCTCGTAATCGTGGCGGCGGAAATGGTCAGTGGCGGCAAAGGCATCGGATTCTGGGTCTGGGATGAATACCAAAACTCGCAATACGCACACATTATTGTCGGTATTTTCGTCGTCGGACTATTGGGACTTGTCATTGAACAAATGCTGATTCTGGCGACCAAACTCATTACACGTGGGGAGACAACATCATGAGCGACAATATGATTAGTAATACAGTCATCACCGCAAATAAGCCGATTGGTACCACTGGTTATGTCTCGATTGAACAAGTTGGCATGAGCTTTAAAACCAAGAAAGGTAGTTTTGAAGCGCTTAGTGACATTAACCTAAAAATCACGAAGGGCGAATTCATTACCCTAATCGGTCACTCAGGCTGTGGTAAATCGACGCTGCTGAATTTGATCGCAGGTCTGACCTTACCAAGCAAAGGCACGCTGATTTGTAATGGTCGTGAAGTGGCAGGCCCTGGTCCTGACCGCGCTGTGGTGTTCCAAAATCACTCACTGCTGCCGTGGCTGACTTGCTTCGACAATGTCTACTTAGCGGTTGAGCGGGTGTTTGGTGAAACTGAAAATAAAGCCAAACTGCGTGAGCGTACCGAAGCCGCGCTGAAAATGGTTGGACTGACGCATGCAATCAACAAATACCCAAGCGAAATTTCAGGCGGTATGAAACAACGTGTGGGAATTGCACGGGCATTGTCAATGGAACCCCAAGTCCTATTACTCGATGAACCGTTTGGTGCACTCGATGCACTGACCCGCGCGCATCTACAAGATGAGTTGATTGAGATCGTGCAACAGACTCAAGCAACCGTCGTCATGGTGACGCACGATGTCGATGAGGCGGTTTTGTTGTCAGATCGCATCGTCATGATGACCAACGGTCCTGCAGCAACGATTGGTGAGATTCTGACGGTCGATTTACCGCATCCGCGTGATCGTCTGCAACTCGCCAATAACCCGCACTATCACCATTTGCGCTCAAGCGTTTTAGATTTCCTGTACCACAAAATGAAACATCCCGTTTCTGCTTAACAATAACGACGTTCAATAAGCTGCTGTCAATAAAATGCTTTACATAAGAAGTTACCCACCCTCCGACAAGTAATTGTTGGAGGGTTTAGGAAGCTGTTGCTTTTTTCTTCAACTTTTATACGAGACCTTAAACGATGATGACTTTAAACAACCCTAAAACATCGCGCAAAACCCTACTCTCGGTCAGCGTAATGCTTGCAGCGATTGGCTTCAGTGCAACAGCATCCGCAGATGACGACCTTTCGAACCTGTGGAAAAAAGGCAAATTCACCGTCGATGGTCGTATCCGCTTCGAAGGCGTCGATGTTGATAAACAAATCCCTAGCGACACAATCAAAAACGCGAAAGCTTGGACTGCACGTATTCGCCCGGGCTTTCAAACGGGTGTTTGGAATGGCTTTTCAGGTGTGGTCGAAGGCGAAGCAACCGCTGACTTGAATGACAGCTTCAACAGCACTCGCAACGGCGAAACAGGCTATGCTGCTGTCTCTGATCCGAAAAATTTGGAACTCAATCAGTTAAATTTGAAATACGCATACAGCCCTAAATTTGATGTGACTGTTGGTCGTCAACGCATCAACCTTGACAACCAACGTTTTGTCGGCGGTGTAGCATGGCGCCAAAACGAACAAACCTTTGATGCGGTCAGCTTAAACCTAAATCCGACTAAAGAACTCGGTTTGTATTACGCCTACATAGATCACGTGAATGCCATCTTCGGCACCGAAGACATCAAGCCAGCGTTCAATAACGCGCAAAATGGTCGTATCGACTCAGACAGCCATTTGCTGCAATTGAAATATGCACCCACGCCATTATTCAATGCGGTCGCTTATGGCTACTTGTTGGAT
>JACMMY010000281.1 GCA_014378805.1 Moraxellaceae bacterium | reverse complement strand
TGCCGTATGAACCATCGCTGTATACGCCCATTGATACCCAGTCGCCTTCTTCAGTGCCGAGCGCCCAAGTACGCATGTGGTCGATTGCAGCGTTTGCAGCAGAAGCAGCAGAAGATGCGCCACGTGCTTTGATGATTGCTGCGCCACGTTGTTGTACAACAGGAATGAATGTACCTTCGTACCATGTACGCTCAACCAAACCTTCAGCAGCCGCGCCTTTCACAGTCGCTTGTGAAATATCTGGATATTGAGTCGCTGAGTGGTTGCCCCAGATGGTCATTTTTTTCACATCGTTTACAGTCGTGCCAGTTTGACCAGCCAACTGTGCCATTGCACGGTTGTGATCCAAACGAGTCATTGCTGTGAATTGACGTGGGTTGATGTTTGGCGCGTTGCGCTGAGCGATCAATGAGTTGGTGTTTGCCGGGTTACCAACAACCAAAACTTTGATGTTCGGGTTCGCGTTGTCGTTGATTGCTTTACCTTGTACAGAGAAGATCGCAGCGTTTGCTTCGAGCAAATCTTTACGTTCCATCCCTGGGCCACGTGGACGTGCGCCAACGAGCAATGCGTAATCTGCATCTTTGAATGCAACATTTGGATTATCAGTTTGAACGATGCCAGCCAACAATGGGAATGCACAATCATCTAATTCCATCGCTACGCCTTTAAGGGCTTCAAGCGCTGGGGTGATTTCAAGCAATTGTAAAATGATCGGCTGATCTTTGCCCAACATATCGCCAGACGCGATACGGAACAGTAATGAATAGCTGATTTGACCAGCTGCGCCAGTAATGGCAACGCGGACGGGTTGCTTCATCGTTTTTCTCCAAAAGGGCAAAGATAGGGGTAATATCAAGTCTCGTATGGGCACGTTTTCGCCGCGCTTCATCTTCGAGCGCGTGTATTGTACTTGAAGCGGTGAACTTGTGCGAGTAAGCTGATGAATTGCAGAGGCTAGTATTTACAATAGAGTACACAATATGACGGTTTTACAGCCCTCTCCAGTCTGTTTTGAGTGGCTCACTTTCCGCCAACCCGCAGTCCGCGACCTCGCTTTCGCATTGGCAAGTCCTCCATTACTCAGTCAATGGCCTACTGAATTCGCCCCTCATCGAACGATTGATCTGCCTGATGATCAATTCTGGCAATATCATTTCCAGCGTTATCTTCCTCGTTTACGTGCATTAGATGACGATCCGACTGAACTAAATCAATCACTTGCCAAACTTTCCAGCTCACGTTTAGGCATTCGCTTTGAAGCATTATTGAGTTTTTGGCTGAATGATCACTCTAACCATTGGCATGACTTTGAGTTGCTTGCGAAAAACATTCAACTTAAAGATGAAAAACGAACCATTGGTGAAGTCGATTTTATTATTGAAAATAAATTAACCCATGAAATTGAACACTGGGAATTGAGTCTTAAATTTTATCTAGGGGAAGCATCGCTACGACCGTTTGAGTGGCGCGGATTAAATGATCTCGATACGTTTGGACGAAAAATCAAACACACCGTACAAAAGCAATTCAATGTTGATCAAATCGATTTGCCTTTATTAGGGACAAAAACGATCCAAAAACGTCGCGCGATTTTTAAAGGGCGATTATTTTATCCTGATCATGTCAATGAAACCGCTAACGCATCACTATCAACGTGGCTTCACCCTCAACACTTACGCGGCACTTGGGGCTATACCCTTCCTCTAAATATCAACTGGCGACGCGCCGCACGCCGTGAATGGCTCACACCCGAACAAAATCCTACCGCGCAAATAAAACCTATTTTTCTCATTCACGGACTCTATCTAGGTCAATCTCTTGAACCTGAGGAAAATAAAATTTTAGCGCCAATCGAACGCATGATTCGCGTCCTCAAGCTACCTATTCCGTTTAGCAAAACATACAATTCTCGTCTACAGCGTACGAATGTAGCGTGTAAATGAATATGAACCGTGTACTTATTTACCAAGCGTAACGCTGGCACTACGTCCAGATACTTGTTCAAGTGATTGGCGTACTCTAATCTGCAGTTACACAATAAAGTGTCGTTTTGGAGAATATAATGATTAAAGTTATCACTGCTGTTGCCTTTGCGACCGTCATGTTAGCAGGCTGCGAGACTATGAAAGGCGCCGGCCAAGATGTTTCTTCTGCGGGTCATGTTGTCACTGATACAGCTAAAAATACCCAAGATAAAATGTAATTTTTTTTTGCAACATAAACACTCGCCTTGTGCGAGTTTTTTTGATGGTTATCATCTAGACTCAGTATTTTACACACCATGCGTTTAGTATAGGCGCGTTTACCAAAATTACTTTTTTTAACAAAGTATTACCCACTGATACGTCTGTCTACTTGTTCAGCTTATTTGCATGGGCTAGTCTAAAACTACACAATAAAGTGTCACTCTTGGAAAGTTACTATGCTAAAAATTATCGCAGCTACAGCTATTGCCACGTTGATACTAACGGGTTGCAACACGGTAAAAGGAATGGGAGAAGATGTTTCTTCTGCGGGTCATGTGGTCACGGGTACAGCGGCAAATACACAAGATAAAATGTAGTTCATTCACCGCAAAATCAAACTCGCCTAATGCGAGTTTTTTTTCGTTTACGAAAAATGAGTACCCATTCTAATGCTGCTATTTTAGTTTTTCATCCTCGGCTTTCGCCTCTGCCATCGCTTCTGGTTCAATTTCTTCAGCGTACCGATTTAGACGTATAAATACCCCCCATCCAGCAAGGAGAACTCCTACGCTGACTAAAACGCTCGCTGCGTAAACAAGTTGCATTGCATCTTCATGCGCTGCGCGGAAGATCGCGACAAGTCCCTCGACTGCAACCGCAACGACAATGACCAGTAGGAATCGGGACAAGAAGCGACGAATACGCGTTGGTCCGCTCACGTGAGCATCACGTAAAACCTCCTCTTCCGCGATGGTCTGAGCGATTTGTAGTGCGACCACAGACGCAGCAAGTAACCCAATGGCTTCAATGATCTGTTGCGCTGCAGCATGATCTAAATCACCTACGAGTGCGAGCCATACTTGCTTGGTCGCAATGACAAGCAATATCAAGGCAACGCAGGCAAAAATCGTCGCCATGCAAGCGTGAATGATCGAGAAGACCAGTTGAATGCGTTTCATGAGGTTCATCTTGCATACTCCTTGTCGTACTGACGATGTGAAGCGCCCAAGCTACTCCTTTGTATAAATTATAAATATATTTTTATTGTAGCCAAGCTTTGCATTCACCATAAGCATCTCACAAGACTCCCGAGATTGACGCGAAAAAGGCTTATTATGCTAAGGTTACCTTCGCTACAATCATGTTAGCGGGTTGCGAAACTGTCAAAGGTGTTGGTAAAGACGTTTCTTCCGCTGGTAGCGTCGTCACAGGCTCTGCAGCAGAAACTCAACAAAAAATGTAGTCTTGTTCTAAGTACAATTAAAACTCGCCTAGTGCGAGTTTTAATTGAGGAAAACTAGAAATTCATAAAGATCTAGATAACAAAAGGAGATAGCTTCAGGATCAAGTCTCAGCGTGCCTATACGACTGTACCACATCCCAAATTCGCGTGGCTATGTCATCGTCATAGCCACGAAGTAACAACTGGTTCAATGTGAAGAAACCAGCTCTAGCTTGTAGGAAAAGAAGTTCGCAGATAAAAGCTGCAGTGACATGCCAATTTCCTTGTTGAATAGCCGACAACCGCATGTATGCTTGAAATTGAGCCAACAAATACTCTTCTGACCAAGGGAGGGCATCAATGAGCACTGTATCGAACTCTTCAATCGTTTGAAGCCCTGCAATTCGGCACATGTTCAATAAATCAGATGTTTGATGATAGTCTTCATCATCAGGTTCAGGGTCATATGGGGGAAAATTGAATCCAGCCTCAACAGCGATCTCACAAATCTCTGAAACTATAGCTGACGTATCCAATAACTGCCTTAATGAAACCACGTCGAGAGATAGCTGTCGATTGCCGCTAGTTAATTGCTCAACGATCCCTCTTTTGACAACGCTACATTCATCACGTAACGACACAAACTCATCATCAGCAATCTCAAATAGCGCTGAAAGGCGAAATAGCTTACGTTTGAGAAGTTGAGGCACATCTTCCTCTCGCTTGTACTGTAGCTTATGAGATATGGCAGCCCATGCTGCAGAACGGTGCGAACCTGAATTTCGTCAGAAAACTTAGAAAACCCTTTCCATTCTCGAAGGCTCGCTCTGTCTGATTTGAGTCTTACAACGAAATGTGACGACTTATAGCCAAACTCAGCACCAGATGCAGAATGAACTAAAGAGTTCTCTTCATCGACCAAGAACTCTGAGGCAATTATTCGACAAATCTCATCTGCTTAATCTTGGTAATATGCAATAACTCTAAGACCACACAGATCATTTATCTCTGAAAGTGGATCTCCATATGCCTTCGACGAACGAGCAACCTTTTCACGAAAGCTAGTGACATCCTTCGTACGAGACTCCAGCAGATGAAAATCAAGTTTTTCAACATCCAATAGATCCCGAACAAGCACCTCTAATTTAGATGTATATTGAATATACTAGACTCTTCTTCTTTCGTACACTTCAGTTGCAGCATCAATCATATAGCTACTTCTTTGTAAAAATGAAAATATATTGTGCTTTAGGCGTAAAGGTAACATTCACCTTAAGCTTTGCACAATAGTTATAAGGCACTCAAATAATAAAAGCATCCTCTCAAATCACGTTATACTTTCCACCATAAAAAAGACCACAACTCATTCGCTCAAGTACACATCATCATGCTGAATCACGACCAATCACCATCCAAAACTGCTGCTCTTAAAACCCTCTCGCGTGTTTTCGGTTACGATCAATTTCGTGGACAACAAGCCGAAGTGATCGAAACTGCGGTTCAGGGAAAAAACGCTCTGGTGCTCATGCCCACTGGCGGCGGGAAAAGTGTCTGTTATCAGATTCCAGCATTACTGCGCGAAGGCGTAGGCATCGTCGTCTCTCCGCTCATTGCGCTGATGAAAGACCAAGTCGATACCTTATGTGAATTGGGCGTACGTGCGCAGTTTCTCAATAGTTCACTGAGCCTTCAAGACCAACGACAAGTCGAGCAAGATTTGCAAAATGGCAAACTCGATTTACTCTATGTCGCACCTGAACGATTGCTCAATGCGAGCTTTCTGAACTTACTCGATCAAGCGCCACTCGCGTTATTTGCCATCGACGAAGCGCATTGCGTCAGCCAATGGGGACACGATTTCCGCCCTGAATATCAGCAGCTTGGCTTGCTCGCACAGCGTTATCCGCACATCCCACGCATGGCACTAACCGCGACTGCGGATGAACGTACACGTGCAGACATTATCCAAGTGCTCGGTTTGCAAAATGCACCGACGTTCTTATCCAGTTTTGATCGTCCAAACATTCGCTACACCATCACTGAAAAAGACAATGGCCGCAAACAACTGCTCGATTTTATTCAGCAGCAACCCGAAGGTTCGGCAGGGATTGTTTATTGTCTATCGCGTAAACGCGTCGAAGAAACCGCAGAGTTTTTACAAAGCAAAGGCCTTCCAGCCCTCGCATATCACGCAGGTCTACCACAAGCCGAACGCATCCGAGTTCAAGAAGAATTCTTATACGAAGAAGGTAAGATCGTTTGCGCGACCGTGGCTTTCGGCATGGGCATTGATAAGCCGAACGTGCGCTTTGTCGCGCATTTAGATTTACCGAAATCACTCGAAGGTTATTACCAAGAAACTGGTCGCGCTGGTCGCGATGGCTTGCCGTCAGAAGCGTGGATGGCTTATGGCTTAGGTGACGTGGTTTCAGTGCGCCGAATGCTTGCCATGTCAGACGCACCGCCCGAAGTAAAACGAATTGAAGCTGGCAAGCTGGATGCATTGCTTGCTTACTGTGAAACGGCAAGTTGCCGCAGACAAGTGTTGCTCACCTATTTTAGCGAAACAGGTTCAAAGCCATGTGGTAATTGCGACATCTGCTCAAATCCACCACAAACTTGGAATGCAACTGTTGCAGCGCAAAAGGCCTTATCTGCCGCAATCCGCACAGGTAATCGCTTCGGTGCAGCCTATTTAGTCGATGTCTTGCTAGGTACTGAAACAGACAAAATCAAACAGTTTGGGCATCACGAACTGCCAACCTTTGGCGTGGGTCAGGATTTATCGGAAGCCGCATGGCGCAACGTGTTTAGGCAATTGGTTGCGCTCGGATATTTACTGCCAGACACTGAAGGTTTTGGCGGTTTAGTTGCGGGTGAAAAAGCGCGCGACTTGCTCAAAGGCAAATACACCCTTCAATTGCGTGAACTTGCACTGCCTAAAGCCAAAACTGCGAAAAAAGATCGTTCAATCGGTAAAGCCAGCGATTTACCCATCGAGGCACAACGTCGATTTGATGCGCTTCGTGCATTACGATTGTCATTCGCCCAAGCGCAGAAAGTGCCACCTTATATTATTTTCAATGATGCAACTTTGCTTGAGATGGCGGTTTCCGACCCAAGTCATCTTGGTGAACTCAAAATGATTAATGGTGTCGGCGACCAAAAACTAGCACGCTACGGTCAGGCATTCCTAGATCGTTTGGCAGAAATTCGTGCATTACCCGCCGATCAATTACCTGACTACGCAGAACCCATTCTTGAAAAAGTAGATACCGTCACGGCGACATTAGAACTGGTGAATCGTGGCCTAAATCGCGCGCAAATTGCAGAACATCGTGGTTTAGCTGAGGATACGATTGGCAGTCACTTGCTTAAACTTTATCAAGCCAATGAAGTCACCAAGCACGAAATTTTATTCTTAGAACCTGATGAATTAAAAGAAATTCAAGCTGCGGCTAAAGAACTTAAAATGAAACCCAAGCAAGCCGCCAGTAAAGCACTGAAAGAAGCGCTAAACCATAAATATGGTTATGCGGATATCAATGTGGCGCTGTGGTTATGGTGAGTTTCAAATTTTTATTGTCAGCAATCCTTTGCCATTTGCCTTAAAATACACACCAATCGAACTCACTTTATTTGCAGCGAGCATCCATGAACACATTCCAACTCGAAGGTCGCCCACACGTCACACTCAGCAATTTGCTGAAAATTGAAGGCTGGTGCGACAGCGGTGCCGCCGCAAAACATGCGATTGATGAAGGACATGTCACAGTCGATGGCAATGTCGAACTACGTAAACGCAATAAAATTGTCGCCAATCAAGTTGTTCGATTTCAAGGTCGAATGATTACGGTTGTTGAATAAACATCTAATAACCACATCATCGTCAATTTCGGATAAAATCTATCGATAATTTCATAAAGACGAATCTAACATCCATGTCCGCCACCTTAGATTTAACCCTCGACCTCATCAGCCGTCCATCGGTCACCCCTATCGACGCCGACTGCCAAACCATCATGGCAGAACGCCTTGCA
>JACMMY010000280.1 GCA_014378805.1 Moraxellaceae bacterium | reverse complement strand
CATCACGCAGCTGACCGACGTAAGCAACGCTCACCGATTCGCCCAAACGCACAGAACCTGTATCAGGCTCCTGTTCGCCTGTCATCATACGGAACAACGTGGTTTTACCCGCGCCGTTCGGTCCAATGATCCCAACGATTGCAGTTGGCGGCACAGTAAATGACAACTTCTCATACAGCAGACGACCATCGAATGACTTACTGATGTCATCCACTTCACAAACGATATTCCCAAGGCGAGGGCCAGGTGGAATATAGATTTCAGACGTTTCATTACGCTTTTGGAATTCACGTGAATTCAGCTCTTCAAAACGCTCCATACGCGCTTTAGATTTAACCTGCTGACCTTTTGCGTTCTTACGAACCCATTCCAATTCTTTTTTCAAAGCTTTAGCGAACGATTCTTCTTGCTTGCCTTCTAGCTCAATACGCGCATTTTTTTGCTCAAGCCATGTAGAGTAATTGCCTTGATAAGGAATCCCCATACCGCGGTCAAGTTCCAAAATCCACTCAGCGACATTATCCAAGAAATATCGATCATGGGTAATGGCCACAATCGTACCTGGGAAGTTCTTCAAGAACGTCTCAAGCCACGCAACTGATTCGGCGTCCAAATGGTTGGTTGGCTCATCGAGCAGCAACATGTCGGGCTTGGAGAGCAGTAAACGGCACAACGCCACACGACGCTTCTCACCGCCAGACAACAAGGAGATATCCGCATCCCACGCTGGAAGGCGCAATGCATCAGCAGCTTGTTCCAGTTGGTTATTGAGGTTATGCGCATCCCATGATTGGATAATCGCCTCTAACTTACCCTGCTCGGCGGCAAGTTTGTCGAAATCGGCATCAGGATCAGCATATTCAGCAAAGACTTCATCTAAACGCGCAAGCGCATCTAACGCCTCACGAACACCATCTTCGACGTTACCGCGGACATCTTTGCTTGGATCTAATGCTGGTTCTTGTTCAAGATAACCGATTTTGATCCCCGGTTGCGCACGCGCTTCACCTTGGAAATCTTTATCCACGCCTGCCATAATTTTTAATAAGGTTGATTTACCTGAACCATTCAGACCTAGCACACCAATTTTTGCGCCTGGAAAAAACGATAAGGAAATATCCTTGAGGATCTCGCGCCGAGGCGGAACGATCTTCGACACACGATTCATCGTGTAAATATACTGTGCCACGAGGCATTGCTCCGTTTAAACAATGATTAAAACTAAAATGAATTGTTCAGATTAACAATTAAAGATGAAACTAAAATTTTATGGGCGATAGTATAGCTGTTTTGCGCGGCTCCGCGTTGGATCATCGCAGGCAATTTTTTCAAAACGATGACTAAAATGATCAATTCTCGGGTTATACATCTTTCTATAGTGAGTCACCCGTCTCATATCTGCACCACTCATTGATGCGAATAAATTTTAAACAAACCCATTTAATCATCAAAATATTAATTTTGAGTAAATATACTAATGCTTTATTAAAAAAACTAATCGTATCGAGCATTTACTCTAAAATCACTAGAGCATTTATCCTAATATAAAATAGAGCAAAGACTCGATCATTTTTTAACCGTATTATTTTCAGCACAAAATACAAGACTTTGTTTTATATAAATTTTAAAAATTACAAATAATTCAACTTCCGACAATTGGTATATTGTTTTTTAATATTTATTGTTAGATTATTATCAAGCGCAAATACGAAGAATTCGTAGCTAAACTAATTAATTATTTCAAAATCACGCGAGGTAACAAAAATGACAAAACTCAATTCCGCACTCATTTCTGCAGTAAAAGGAAAGAATGCCATCATCACTGGCGCATCAAGCGGCATTGGACTTAAAGTTGCACATCTGCTTGCAGAGGCAGGCGCGCATGTCATCCTCGTCTCGCGTACACGGGAAACACTTGAAGCAGTTGAAGCTGAAATTAAATCCGCTGGTGGTAGCGCATCGGTTTATCCATGTGACTTGAATGACATGGATGCAATTGATGTCTGTGCAAAAGAAATTCTACAAACCGAAGGCCCGATTGATATTCTGATCAACAACGCAGGTCGCTCAATCCGCCGTGCAGTGTCTGAATCAACCGAACGTTTCCATGACTTTGAACGTACCATGCAGCTCAACTACTTCGGTGCAGTGCGTTTTGTTCTCGCGTTATTGCCAACCATGATTGAACGCAAACGTGGCCACGTTGTGAACATCAGCTCAATTGGCGTATTGACCAATACTCCGCGCTTCTCTGCTTATGTCGCCAGTAAAGCTGCGCTGGATGCATTCAGTCGTTGCCTCGCATCAGAAGTAAAGAACAAAAATATTGATATATCAACAATTTACATGCCACTCGTGCGCACACCAATGATCGCACCGACCAAAATGTATGATAAATTGCCAACATTATCACCAGATCAAGCAGCCGATTTGATCGCTAAAGCATTGATCAAAAAATCGAAGAGCATCTCAACGCCAGCAGGCTCATTTGGTGCATTCACCTACGCAGTTGCACCGAAGTTTAACGATTCCCTATTATCAGTGGCCTACCGCATGTTCCCAAGCTCCGCAGCGGCGCGCGGCGTTAAAGAGGGCGCTGAAGAACCAAAACTTTCCATGAAACAACGTCTGTTCACCATCATCCGTCCAGGTGAACACTGGTAAGTTGTTTGAGCTGAAATAACAAAACCCGCTTTCATTGATTTGAAAGCGGGTTTTTTTTATGGAAGTTACCTTGGAAAACATCTCTCCTCAAATCCATGTGCCTTTCGATGATATTGGAGAAAGGGATAATGCTCACCTTGAAGCTGATTTCTCAACCTCATCTCAGCATTAATTCCTAAAAAAACATAATCATCTGATAGAATTTTTTCTGAAACAATGATTTTCCCATTGTTTTCAAATGAAATTAAACCTAAATCAAATAGCTTATCTAAATTTGGAGTTAATAGTAATCCATTAAATTTATTCAGACGATGTTGCGGTTCATTCTCACACTGATGCCAAGGTTTAATATGGGATGCAATTAGAGTCTCAATAAGAGTACAACCTGTTACTGCACAGCCACCCCAATGTTTTTTTAGGTAATCACGAAAGCTACTTTGACCAATTCTGATTTTAATATAAGCCTTACGTTCGGTTTCATTGAAATTTGAATTATTTTCAATTGCCTCAACACTATCCGACTCGCTTTTACTAAACTGAAACTCTGGAACATTAATATCCAAAGACTTCTTGGAGTAGTCTCTTAGAAAAAATTGAAGAAAGTCCTCTAAAGCTTCAACTGATTCGAATCGTGCACGATAACCATAGTTAATAAAATTCTTTCCTTTATTTTGTTTTTTATCAAAAGTTTGGAATGCTGTACTATGATCGTAACTCCATTGAATTTGACCTTCTATATTTTCTTTCTCAATTTCACACCCCTTTACCTTATCTAGTAATGTCACAATATTTTCAGGGGTTGCTGGATCAAAAACAAAAGAAAAATTGTGATCTCTGTCAACATCTACCTTCAAATAAAATATATGTTGACCTAAAACGCATTCTAAAGTCTTTTTATTCCCACCCCTTGCTCCCTTAGTGCCCCATTCTTCAACTTTAAGCCTCTTTTTAAGAAGATAATCATAAATTTCCTTATTACTTAGACTCATTACATACACTCTCTGAACTAAAAAGAAAACAATAGGATGAAAAATATCATCACCCTATTGTTCAAGGTGAAACTTAAGCGGTGACTAATCGCTTAAGTAAATTCAGCGTAACAAGCCTAGATAGGATTACCAGAAAAATTTACTGTTCGTGCGAACTTAGCCTAACAACAAAAATAACTTCATGAATTTATTTAATAAATTTTTACCATCGGTAAAATTAAGAATCTCGTTCTCAGACTAACATGGGATTTTGATGAGATGTCGTAGGGGAAATCCCAGGTGGTTGCCCTAATAAATACCCTTCCAGATCACATAGGGCGACCACAAGTGTCGCCCCTACAGAAACATTGGGTTCTAATAGCCATAAAAAACCTGCTTTCCATTCACATGAAAAGCAGGTTTTTTAAATCACATCAAAGACTCTTTTACTTAGAGCCTTTAATCCCCGCCTGAGCCAACAACGCACCAAAAGAACCGACTTTCTCCTCCTTCGGCTTTTCCTCACGTGGCTTGTCATTGCGCGGACGTTGATCATCACGTGGTTTATCAGAACGAGGACGATCTGTACGTGGGCGATCATTATTACGTTTTGGCGCATCGCCTGTACGTGCAGGACGCTGTTCTGAACGTTCTGTCCGCTCAGCACGTTCTGGACGTTCCGCTTTTGCAGGACGCTCTGTCGGCGTTAAACGCAGGCTCAAGCTAATGCGCTTACGTTCACTTTCTGTTCCCATCACGCGGACAGTGACGATCTGACCTGGCTTAGCAAATTTATGTGGATCATCGACATATTGATCAGACAGTTCAGAAATATGGACTAAACCATCTTGATGCACACCGATATCCACGAACGCACCAAAGTTGGTGACGTTGGTAATCACGCCTTCCAAAATCATGCCTTCCACCAAATCTTTGGTCTCAGTCACATCATCACGGAACTTGACAGTTTTGAATTCTGGACGTGGATCACGGCCTGGTTTTTCGAGTTCACGAATCACATCTTGCACAGTCGGCAAACCAAATTTACCATCGACCACTGATGTAGGATCAAAACCGTCTAAACCACCTGATTTACCCAATACATCATCAAGTGAACGTGACAAACTCGCGAGAATTTTCTCAACTAACGGATATGCTTCAGGGTGAACTGCTGATGCATCTAATGGCTGTGTGCCATTCGTTACGCGCAAGAAACCTGCGGCTTGTTCAAAAGTTTTCGCACCTAAGCGGGGGACTTTTTTCAGATCATCACGCGTTGCGAATGCGCCATTCTCACGGCGGTAGTCGGCAATTTGTTGCGCGATATTTTTATTCAAACCCGCAATACGTGCCAACAGCGCTGGAGATGCTGTATTAACATCGACACCGACCGAATTCACGCTGTCTTCAACCACAGCATCCAAACGGCGAGCCAGCGTAGGTTGGTTGACATCATGTTGATATTGACCGACTCCAATCGACTTTGGATCAATCTTAACCAACTCTGCCAATGGATCTTGCAAACGGCGTGCAATCGAAACCGCACCACGAATCGTCACATCCAAATCGGGCAGTTCAGCGGTAGCCAGTTCACTCGCTGAATACACTGAAGCGCCTGCTTCACTAACCACGACTTTAGTGATGGATAAATCGGGTTGCGCTTTGAATAACTCAGAGACCAATGCATCCGTTTCGCGGCTTGCCGTACCATTACCAATCGCAATCAACTCGACGCCGTGTTCGCGGCAAAGTTTGTTGAGCGTTGCTAATGACGCATCACGCTCATTGCGCGGCGCAAATGGATAGATCACGGAATGTGCCAGCACATCGCCAGAGGCATTGACCACCGCGAGTTTCACGCCCGTACGAATACCAGGATCCATGCCCAACGTGATTTTGCCGCCGGCTGGTGCAGACAACAACAGATGACGCATATTTTCTGCAAATACACTCACCGCTTCTGCTTCCGCAGCAAGACGTTTTTCAGTGAGTAGTGAATGCTCGAAATGCGGACGTAATTTACCAAGCCACAGCAATTCAGCAGTTTGAGCCAATAAGGCTTGACGGCTTTCAGGCTGCGCTGCGCTGACACTAAATTTGTCTTTGATCGCTTGGACATGCGCATCATTGGTGCCATCGACTTTTAGCGTCAGTACGTTTTCTTGGCGACCACGTAATAGAGCTAATAAACGATGTGATGCAATTTTCGAAAGCGACTCTTGTGATTCGAAGTAGTCACGGAACTTTTTACCGACTTCTCGTTTATCTTCACCCGCTAAGCGGCTGACAATTTGTGCTTCAGCCGCAAAACGACGACGCAGATTTTCCATCAACTCTAAATCAGTTGCCCATTGGTCAACCAAAATATGACTCACCGCATCTAACTGACTGTCTAAATCTGGATAGCGTTCATGGCTAAAGCATTCCAAAGCTGTCGCTGGATCAATCTCTTCATTCAACACACGCAATGCAAGCAGTTCTAAACCTGCATCTTTCGCCAGCTGTGCCTTACTCGTGCGTTTTGGACGATATGGCAAATACAAATCTTCAAGCGCATTCTTGCTGTCCGCTTGATTGAGACGCTCATGCAAGGTGTCAGTCAGTTTGCCTTGTCCACGAATCGACTCGATAATTTTGCTACGGCGTTCATCAAGCTCGCGTAAATAATTTAAACGCAAATCTAATTCACGCAGTTGCGCATCATCCAACCCATGCGCTTCTTTACGGTAACGTGCAATAAATGGAACAGTGGAACCTTCATCTAATAAGGCGACCGCGGCAGCAACTTGTTCAGGACGGACTGACAACTCTTTTGCAATTTGTGCAATAAGCTCAGCGTCTGATTTTAATCGTAATTTTGGTGCAGCAGGAACCGCTGTCGAAATAACCACAACGGCTTTATCCGTTGTGGCAGTTTCAGCGATGGCTTCGGACGTTTGCTCGTGAGCTATCTCAAGAGCAGCCTCTTGTACATTCTCTGTTTGCAGAGTGTCTGTTTCGTTTTGAATCGTATTTGGTGCTTGGTTTTCAGCAAGCAAATTATCGGGCGCAGTCATACAGCGGTGTTCCGAAGGAAAATAAAGTAAGGATTATACGGCGGTATAGTCTCAGTTCCTACCTGTTAAATGCATAAATCCGTTTAATTCACGTTTAGACAGTAGACTACAATGCTGTATGGATTTAGTATCTAAGTAGATTTAGTCATTGAATTATTGATGCATATTACCCAATGTAAGCAATATGCTGTTTCATTTTAAGAAGTGTCTTAATTTTAGTCGACCTTGGATTTAAAGATTTAGATGACTGTATGACGAGCAAATACTGAAAATCGAACGTTTATTGACAAGTTTCATAATCGGCTGGCACAGGGAGAGAATTTATGAGTTTAGTCGTTCCTGCAGAAGAAACCCCACGTAGCGTGGCGACTGGTGAGCGCATTTTGGTCGTCGATGACGATGCGCGCTTACGTGCCCTACTCCAACGCTTCCTAGAAGATAAAGGTTTTGTTGTGCGTACGGCACACGATGCCCCACAAATGGATCGTTTGCTGCAACGTGAGTTGTTTTCGCTCATCGTCTTGGACTTTATGTTGCCGATTGAAGATGGAATTAGCATTTGTAAACGCTTGCGCAGCAACAATATCAACACCCCCATCGTGATGCTCACAGCGCGCGGCAGTGATTCTGACCGCATCGCGTGTTTAGAGGCAGGT
>JACMMY010000279.1 GCA_014378805.1 Moraxellaceae bacterium | reverse complement strand
TTGTGGCTGTGGGACTTCCGGGTGGCGTAATAAAAATTCACTGACATCAAATCCAATACCACCTGCGCCAATGACAGCGACACGATAACCAACTTCTGCACCTCGTAAAACTTCGGCATAGCTCAAAACACTTGGTAAATGACTTCCGGTGATTTTCAGTGATCGCGGCACAACACCCGTCGCAATAATGACGTCATCGTATCCTTCACGCTCTAATTGTTCGTGATTTATTTTGGTATTTAAACGAATCTCAACACCAGTCTTGCTCAACATTTTTTGGTAGTAGCGAATCGTCTCATGAAACTCTTCTTTACCTGGTACAACTTTTGCCAAATTAAACTGACCACCAATTTCTGCTTGTGCTTCAAACAACGTGACCGCATGACCACGACTGGCGGCAACAGTTGCCGCTGACATTCCAGCAACACCACCGCCAACAACCGCCACACGTTTTGGACGTTTTGTTTTGATATAGACTAATTCGGTTTCATAACAGGCTTGCGGATTAACCAAACAAGATGCGCGTTTATTGGAAAATGAATGGTCTAAACAGGCCTGATTACAAGCAATACAAGTATTGATTTCATCAACACGGTCACTGGCTGCTTTATTTACCCAATCAGGATCAGCTAGAAATGGACGTGCCATTTGAATCATATCAGCCTTACCACTCGCCAGAATTTCTTCAGCAACATCAGGCATATTGATACGATTAGAGGCAATCACTGGTACACCGACATGTTCGCGTACATGCGCAGTGACATCAACAAAAGCCGCACGCGGAACAGAAGTGACAATTGTCGGTACGCGCGCTTCATGCCAACCAATTCCTGTATTAAGCAGTGTAATCCCTGCTTTTTCTAATGCTTGAGCGACCTGAACGACTTCACTCATCGTATTACCGTCATGCACAAAATCCATTAACGATAAACGGAAGCAAATAATAAATTTCTCACCAACTTTTTCACGAATGGCTCTTACAATTTCTACGGCAAAGCGCATCCGATTTTCAATCTCTCCGCCCCAGCGATCGGTACGTTTATTGACATGGCGGCTTAAAAACTGATTAAGTAAATACCCTTCAGATCCCATGATTTCAACACCATCATAACCCGCCAATTTAGCAAGTTTGGCACAGTGCGCATAATCATCAATCGTCGATAGAATATTACTATCGCTCATCTCGCGAGGTTTAAACATTGAGATTGGTGATTTGATTGAGCTGGATGAGACCACAAATGGCTGATAGCCATAACGCCCTGCATGCAGAATCTGCATCAAAATTTTGCCGCCATGCTTATGAACAGCGCGCGTCACCAATCGATGATTGAGTGCATCAGTCGGCGAATTCATCGTTCCACCGAAAGGCAACAACCAACCTTGACGGTTTGGAGAAATCCCGCCTGTAATGATTAAACCAACACCACCTTTTGCACGCTCACCGAAATACGCGGCAAGTTTCGGATACTGATAAAAACGATCCTCAAGACCTGTATGCATTGATCCCATCACAACACGATTTCGAAGCTTTGTAAAACCAAGATCAAGGGGTTGAAGCAAATGAGGAAACGCTTTCGCTTTCATGTTTAAACACTCTTAATAAATTTGAAAGTCTATTGAGATCATATCCTTAACAAAGGATGATGACGATTTGCAATGAGTTGGTCAGTAATGATGATTACCCATTATTAACCAAGCTCCTGAATATGCGTAATATGTGTTTCATTTTATGCATCTATACCATGAATTACCAGTGGCTCAATCTATTGTTTTTGCCCAATTTAGGTCAATCGCTAAAGACAACGTTTTAATAGACATCAACCCAACCTGCTCTTAGAGTCTTTTAAGCGGCATAGATTGGAAATTCACGGTGTAGCTATGGACGATTTCGCCCATAAGTGTCATGGCTAGAAACCCATTGATCAGACACAATTGCGGAAGATAATGAAAGTTCACCACATAAAACTGTTGCTGCAATAATTTCTGCCAGCTTCACAGCTTTTCCATCACCATAGCAATCCATAGATTGTAAGCATTCTCGTTGCGTGGGTAATCCGGTGCCTCCGCCGTAAGTTGCGACTATTAATGAAGGAATAGTGACTGAAAAATAATAATCGCCATTATCTAAAAGCTCACTGTAGAGAAAGCCTGCGCTTGATTCCGCAACATTGGCCACATCTTGACCGCATGCCATAAAAACAGCAGCAACGCCATTAGCAAAATGTGCGCCATTGCTCGCTGCACCGACCATAAATGCACCAAGGTTTGATAAATTCCTCTGCTTCATTAAAGCCTTACTACTGGTATGCATCACTGATTCTAATAATTCAGCAGGAATTGTAATTTCAGCAACAACACGCTTACCTCGACTATGCAGGCTATTTAGCAATGAGTGTTTTTTATCAGTATCAAAATTTGCAGCAAGACTAAAATGTTCCAGACCTGCGGGTTTTTGCGCAAGAATCCATTGGCAGGCTTTATGCGTAGCTTTAGAAACCATGTTCTGGCCTGCAGCATCACCTGTGGTCATATTGAAACGCAACCAACGCATTTTACTGGCAGAGTATTGTTCAATGTCGCGGAGCTTACCGCTACGTGTTGTACTTTCCGCTGCTTGTTTAATTGCATCAAAATTTGCAGTGACCCAAAGACCAAAATCACGCGCTGCACGCGCATTTTCAAACACAAATATGGGTGCACGCTGCATCACATCATCAATCACAGTCGTCGTAATCCCACCTGCCGCTCGCGTTAAAGTCATACCTCTGTTGTAACTAGCGATAAGTGTTCCTTCCGTTGTCGCCATCGGCACATAAAATTCACCTTGTCCATGTTCACCATTGATTAATAACGGCCCTGCAAATCCCATCGGAACCTGAACAATGCCACTAAACCCTTCGATGTTCCCAGGTAATGCATCTGGTGGAATGGAAAACTGTCCTGTATGAAATAGTGAATGCCCACTATTTTTCTCAACCACAGCTCGCCGAGCAGCAGCTATTTCGTGTGTGTAGTCGTTAGTTTTATCACGCGGTAGCTTTTCAAGAGTCATGCGATATTCCTTTATCGTTTTTTAATCCAATTTGTGATCGAGGTGCAGTTGCCTATAATAGCTAAACAATCCTATTAGTAGGCTTAAATGATGTAATAATTTCCCACAAAACCTACTTACATAAACGACAATTAAACTCAAAACTTACAAGAAGATCGCTTAAAACTGCAAAACAGCAACAATGTATCCAACGCTTTTGTATCTGATTTATTTACTATTTTTTATATTGATGAAATAATTAATAGATTGGTTTGGTACTTTGTTTTAACAGTATGTATGAAGCTGTTATTTGTGGAGATAATACTCTTCACGATATTTGTATAACGACGTCATAAACAGCTGTCGATTTATTTTAGAGTATGCTAAGTTTAGTTTGCACTGTCGGATAAGTCGCATGATGCGCACCGAGCCAATTTTTCTTATAACGGTAAAAAAGGATATTACTATGCGCTTCTCACGTTCATTGCTCGCGGCTTCTGTAGGCGTTATTTTTGCAGCAGGTACAACTCAAGTCATGGCGCAAGGCTTCACACTCTATTCGCCTGATATTTCTACAATGGGTAATGCGTATGCTGGAGCTGCAGCTACTGCAGAAAATGCTTCCGTTGTGGCAACAAACCCTGCAGCAATGTCTCGTCTTGATGGCGTTAATGTCACTTTAAACAACACATTAATTCTTGCAAAAACTGATATTAAAAATCCAGTCGGTTCAACTCCAGGTACAAACAAAGGCGACATGGTTCCGCGCATTCTTGTTGGCTCAGCATTTATCACATTCCCCCATGTCCTACTTGATAACTTGTCAATGGGTATTGGTTTGTACGCACCATTCGGCCTAAAAACTAACTATGAAAGTACTTTCCAAGGACGTGCATTTGGTGACAAGAGCACGGTGACTGTTGCCACTTTACAGCCAACAATTTCATATGCATTTACTCCAAGCTTTTCAGCTGGCGCTGGCTTAACTGTTAACCATTTTAATGGCGTACTCACCTCTGGAGTTAGTCCTGCTATTCCTAAAGCAACTCAAGAATTATCAGGTGCAAGAAATGCGTTTGGCTACAATGTTGGCTTTTTATTCTCACCAATCACAGATATGAATATTGGTCTAACCTACCATTCAGAAGTGGAATATGATCTACGCGGCAACACGGAAGTGCTTAATACCCCAATCTCAGGTACGCCATATACATTCAACGCTAAAGGTCGTGGTAACTTAGTAATCACTACGCCTGATAGTCTTGAACTTGCTGCAACTTATAAGATTGTACCAACTGTTGAATTGAAAGCAGGAATTACACGTACTCGCTGGAGCACAATTAGCACCTTAGCACCGAAATCTACATTTACAGCTTCTGGAGTAACGACTTCAGTGCCCCTTCCAGCTGTCTATAAAAATGTGATTGCAGGAACATTAAATGCAGGGAGTTCTTCCGAAGTTGTTAATTTCGAAGATGTGAACATGTATAGTTTAGGAGCAACATGGCAAGTTCAGTCCAATCTCGCACTTCGTGCTGGTGTTGCCTATGATGAATCACCTGCAAACAAAAAAGACCGCAACGTCCGCATCCCGACGGCTGATCGTGCAATTTATGCAGTAGGTGCAAACTATGCATTGAGCAAAAATACGAGTGTAGATCTGGCGTACAACTACTTGTCTGAATCAAATGCTCATATCAGCCGTGCCGATCCAAGTAAAGGAATCTACCAAGCAGACTTTGAAAACACAGGTCACCTGATTGCTGCACAGTTAAACCATAAGTTCTAAGTAAATCTACTCTGATTAACATATAAAAACAGGGCACATGATGTCCTGTTTTTTTGTCTTCAAATTTTAGCCATAAAAAAACCTACTCATTTGAGTAGGTTTTTTTATTAACTAAGAATCGATGAAAAATTAAACTAATTTAGCTTGGCGTGCTTTTTCAGCTAAACGGCTGCGATGCAGAACGGGCTCTGTGTAGCCATTTGGCTGCTTACCACCTTCGATAATCAATTCGCGTGCGGCTTGATATGCAATCGATGTTTCAAAGTTGCCAACCATATTGGTATAAAGTGCATCACCTGCGTTTTGTTGATCAACCACACCAGCCATACGTTGCATTGATTCATCAATTTGCGCTTCAGTGATGATGCCATGCTTCAACCAGTTTGCAACATGTTGACTCGAAATACGCAATGTTGCACGATCTTCCATCAAACCAATGTCATGTAAATCAGGTACTTTTGAACATCCGACACCTTGATCAACCCAACGAACTACATAACCCAAGATACCTTGGCAGTTATTATCGAGTTCTTCTTTGATTTCTGCTGCAGACCAGTTGGTTTCAGTCGCAACAGGAATCGTCAAAATGTCATCAACATTTGCTGGAACGCGTTTGAGCAATTCTTTTTGCGTCGCGAACACATCCACATCATGGTAATGCAATGCATGCAGTGCCGCGCCAGTTGGTGATGGAACCCAAGCAGTGTTAGCACCAGATTTTGGATGAGCGACTTTTTGTTTAATCATCTCAGCCATCATGTCAGGCATTGCCCACATGCCTTTACCGATCTGAGCTTTGCCTGACAAACCACATGCCAAGCCAACATCAACGTTTTGGTTTTCGTAAGCAGCAATCCATTTCGAAGATTTCATGCTATTTTTACGAATCATTGCGCCTGCAAGCATAGATGTATGAATTTCATCGCCAGTACGATCCATGAAACCAGTGTTAATGAACATCACGCGATCTTTCGCAATGCGAATCGCTTCTTTCAAGTTCACAGAAGTACCGCGCTC
>JACMMY010000278.1 GCA_014378805.1 Moraxellaceae bacterium | reverse complement strand
GTGTTGATTTTTCTCTTTTTGATAGCTTATACATCTACGATATTTATGAAAATATTAGCTATAATGAATCCATATTCTTTTGTGGAGCTATTATGATTGCGGCCATTGTTGTCGGCTTTTTCCCTGAGTATTCAATTTTAGACGCTCTACTACTCAAGCTTTTAAACCAAGTCGACTACGTTATCTTCGTGGATAATAGCGGTGGCGAGTCATTCTTAAAAAATGATCCTGAATCTCGTGCTCAGATCGAATATCTGAATTTAGGGAGTAATCAAGGTCTTGGATTCGCCTTAAACGAAGGTTTCAAATTAGCAATCGCACGCGGCTGCGATTACGTGGCAACTTTTGACCAAGATAGTGCGCCTCCAGACTTGATGATTCGCGATCTATGGGAAACGCATAACGCGCTCCTCCAGCAAGGCATCAATTGTGCTGCTGTTGCGCCTATCTTCTATGATCGTCGTGAGAATATCAAAGTCAGATTTCCTTTCTATAAAGAAATAGATCACGTTATTTGTGCGGTTCCCCAGGAAGGCGACACAGCAAAAGCGATTGAAGTCGATGTTCTGATTACATCTGGCATGCTTGTAAAAGCCAGTGTTTGGTCACAAGGAATCCACTACAACTCAGGTTTATTTGTGGATTATACTGATACTGAATGGTGTTTCAGGGTGCGAGCGGCGGGATTCAAGCTATACGCGTCTCTGAGCCAAGAGATGGGTCACGCCCCTTCCGATGCGCCGCCAGCACGTATCCTAGGTTTAAATTTCTTTAGGTATTCGCCGTTAAGAAGATACTACTGGTTTAGAAATACGACTTTCTTTATTCGTCAGTCCTATGTATCAAGAGCATGGAAGAAACGTATATTGATAGGTTTATTGCTCAGATTCTTTGTCAATATCTTGATTGATGATAAAAAGATCGCAAGCCTAAAAATGATGTGTAAAGGTTTATATGATGGGTTAGCAAACAAAGATGGAGCTTATAAGCAGAAATAATAAGCATCGTTAAGGTTGATCAAGTTTTTATATATTATTTCTGGAAGTGACATGAGCAAACAATCATACAAGAAAACCATTTTAATTACGGGTGGTCTCGGTTTTATTGGCACAAATTTAGCAATCTCACTCGCCGAAAGTACGGGTTATGATATTTGTTTGTATGACAATCTGAGTCCACAAATTCATGGCGTAATCCCGATAATAGATCCACGTTTATTACAATTTGAAAATATTAAGATTATTCGCGCCGATGTCAATAACCTGAGTGCCCTCACGGATTGTTTGACTATAGCTGATGTAATCGTCCATCTCGCAGCGGAGACTGGCACAGCACAATCGATGTATCAAATTGCACACTACAATAATGTGAACTCACAAGCCACTGCACAGATGTTAGATTTTCTGGCGAATAATCCGCACTCCGTCAAAAAAATTGTTTTAGCCTCCTCTCGCTCTATCTACGGTGAAGGAGCCTATCGGTGCGAGACTCATGGTACCGTTTATCCAACCGCTCGAACTGCCGATCAACTCTATAAACAACAATGGGATCCGGTTTGCCCTGTTTGTCAAAGTAGCATTCAGCCAATAGCGACGCCAGAATCCGCACGTCCAAGCCCAGCGTCTATTTATGCAGCCACAAAATATGCACAGGAAGACTTAATTCGAATCGCTGGAGATTGCTTAAATATCAGCACAACCATCTTGAGATTTCAGAATGTTTACGGTGCTGGTCAATCCTTAAACAATCCATACACGGGCATATTGTCCATTTTTTCAACACGAATTCGCAGAGGCATGTCGCTACCTATTTTTGAAGACGGCGCTGAGAGCAGGGATTTCATTCATGTCAATGACATCGTCCATGCGATTCGATTAGCTATTGAGCATACTTCCATTCGTAGTGAGACTTTTAATGTGGGCTCTGGTCAGCCAACTTCCGTTTTAGAAATCGCGAATACGCTAGTCGATGCTTTCAAAGGAAACATTAGACCTCATGTAACTGGTCAATACCGTCTAGGCGATATTCGCCATTGTTATGCCGATTTATCCCTAATTAAAACAACGCTTGGCTTTGAACCCAAAGTGACATTACAACAAGGCATTGAGGACTTTGCGATTTGGGTATTAAGCCAACCATTGCCCGAAGATGGGCTCGATAAAGCAAATGAACAACTTAAAATGCGTAAAATGATGTCATGACCCTAAAAACACTCTTATTTGCCGATTTAGCACGCCAGTACTCACTTGCAGGTCAGCCTGAAAAAAGGCCGAACATGTTCAGTTTGATGAAGGCTTTTTTCTCTCCACGATTTATGCCGATCGTTATTTTTCGTCTATCTCACTGGCTTTACCAGCATAAACTTTCGCCTTTGGCAAAAATATTGTCATTAATCAACTTTGTTTTTTTTGGTTTAGAAATTGCTGTACGCTGTGAAATTGGTGGTGGATTGTACTTTCCGCACACGCAAGGAACGGTCATTGGAGCCCATAAAATTGGCATCAATGCGACGATATATCACAATGTTACTTTCGGTGCGCGAGAAATAGATCTAGATTATTCAGAAACATCCAGACCAACTGTCGGAGATAACGTGATTGTGGGTGCTGGCGCAAAAGTCTTAGGTACTTTGCACTTAGGGGATAACTCACGCGTTGGCGCAAATGCGGTCGTTCTTGAAAGTGTCCCAAATGGTGCTACCGTAATCGGAATCCCTGCAAGTATCATCAAACAAAGTAATGAATTATGATCAAATTGGGAATGAAAGTTTTATTTATCGCACCCCAATTTTTTGGCTATGAACAAGAAATCAAAGGTGAATTAGAGCAAGCGGGTTACCATGTCGATTGGTTTGATGATCGCCCATCAACGACACCGTTGGTAAAAGCATTGATACGATTTAAACCTGAGCTCATCGGCATTTACACCGATAAGTACTTTGATCACATTTTAGAAAATATACAAAAAATTCAATATGATTTTGTTTTTATTGTTAAAGGCGAAGCCCTTTCAATTTCGCATCTTAAGCAATTAAGACAAAATCAGACTCAAGCCAAATTCTTATACTACACTTGGGACTCTTTTAAAAATTTCAAAAATGGTCAAGCTAAATTAGCTTACTTTGATAAAGCTTATAGTTTTGATCGCGATGACTGCTTAACTTATCCAACGATTATGCATCTGCCATTATTTTATATCGAAGCTTACGAACGTATCGCATCGATAAAGACGGATCATATATCGCTGATTGATTTATTATTTTTAGGCTCAATCCATTCTGATCGTTACTCAGTAATCCAAAAGATTTGGGCAGCTGCACGAGAGGTAAAGCAGGACATCAAATTGTATGATCATTTTTTTTATCAAAGCCGATGGGTGTTCTTAGTCAGAAAAATATTTGACCAACATTTTCGAAGTATTCCATGGCATGTTGTAAAATGGGCATCATTAAATACAGATGAAACATTGCAACTGATAAAAAATTGTCAAATCATTGTAGATGTGAATCATCCCCAACAAAAAGGTTTGACCATGCGCACGATTGAAAGTTTAGGTGCGCATAAGAAATTGATTACGACAAATAAAGATGTTTTTTCTTATGATTTTTATCAACCCGACAATATTTTGGTAATTGATCGATACGCGCCGATCATCCCTTATGAATTTTTAACATCAAACTATGCTCCTCTAGCTCCCGAAATTTATAATAAGTATCGCCTTGCATCTTGGATACGAGAGATTTTTTCATAACAACCACCAAAGATTACGTACTTTTATGGTTAACACTGGCTACAATTGCGACAGTAACTGAGATATTAGAAGCCGACTTGATATATCATTCGGAAAAACTACTTGCGTAGGATATGCGTGGACACACGATTTATTATGATGGTTAATAATGTCTTATATTGAAAGCAGCTCAGCTTATAAAAAGAGCGAGAAAAGCATACCCTACCAAACTATCAAACGTTCGTTTGATATTTTTATTGCTATTTTTCTATCAATTTTATTTCTACCGATCGGTTTAATCATCGCCGTGCTCATCAAATGTGAAGGAACAGGACCTATTTTCTTCCGTCAAGCACGGACTGGACTATTTGAACAACCGTTTTATATTCTTAAGTTCCGAACCATGCGCCACGAATCACATGGGCTAAATATTACCATTTGTGGCGATGACAGAGTTACGCGGCTTGGTAGAGCATTACGAAAAACAAAACTCGATGAAATGCCTCAATTACTCAATGTGTTAAAAGGTGACATGAGTATTGTCGGCCCTCGTCCAGAAGTTGTGAGTCATCTAATCCATTATGAACAGGATGTTCGGCATATTATTTTTTCTGAACGTCCAGGTATCACAGACCTTGCATCGCTCCTTTATATTCATGAAGAGCGACTTTTAGCCGAATCCAATGACCCCGTTAAAACATATTTTGAAGTCATACTTCCAGAAAAAAATCGGTTGCGCGTCAGACATATTGTTCAACAATCCATACTATTTGATATCAAAATTGTCATCTGGACGGCTCTTAGAATTTTATTCAGGCATCGTATGCCTGTTATTGACTGTCCAGCAGAAACTCATAAAAGTGAGTCTATGCATGATAATCCTCGCGAACACGCCAATCTCAGAACAAAAATAGATCAATAGCTTTATATTGTGATTGGTTTTAAACCGTATATTATTCCGCCCTCATTAAATAGTACTTTGAACTCATGACTACTGAACCGACACCTCACCAAACCACTCCGATGATCAGGGATACAGATAATTCATTATTGGATCTTTCATACCTTTGGTGTGCAGTCGTACATTCATCGAAATTAATTGGTAGTTTGGTGATCGTATGCTCAATGATCGCAGTCATACTCGCATTACTGCTTCCTAAACAATGGGAAGCCTATACAACGCTTAGGATGGGACGTCTTCCACTTGAAAAAGATGAGTACAAATTGATTGAAGATCCAGCACAAACCGTTGAACGAATTAAATTAAATGAATTCAAGGAAATGATTATTTCTGATTTGAATGTACCAACCACTGACAAGAACTATAATAAGCGTACTGGCTTAATTACAAAATCTCTTAAAGGTAGTGTTATACCAAATACTGATTTTATTAACTTATCAATTCGCGGCTTAAACCAGCAAGATGCGTTAAAAGCGCTGCATACCACTGTAAATGAAATAAAAGCTGCGCATGCTGCTATTTCTAATCCTCTTAAAATACGTGTCGAGCAAGAGTTGAAGGCCACGACTGAGAATCTTGCATCAAATTCGATCGAACTGGCGACCTTGAAAAATAAAATTGAGCCATCTAACGTTTACAAAACAGTTGCTGGTTTTTCGCAGACGATTGTGGCAATTAAACTGTTGACAGATACAGAAAAAAATCATCAAAGTCTTAAAAATCAGCAAATTATTTCTACAGCACGTTTGGCAGCGTTCGATGAACAAGCAACCAAACAAGTCAGTGCAATCACCGTATCAAAAAACCCAGTATTTCCAAAGCTGAATATTTTCCTATTGATAGGCGCTTTATTTGGTTTATTAACGGGAGTTTTGGTTGCTATATTTAAATATGAAGATCCAGCAGACAAAAAAGCTTGAACTGATTAAATAATGATTTACGTATTCTGGTTTATGCAAATACGGTCACTGTCTGGCGACTGATCGCAACCAGTTGACCATCATCATCCCAAATGTGTGCCCTCTGAATGAGAGTAACCCGATTTTGTACTGTCGGTCATGACTTGATATTGCCACCAACTGTCGCTATTTTTTCCAATCGGTTCGGCTAAGAATTCAACAGTCCAGCACAGTGAGCTTGCGGGTGCGATCTCTTTAAACATTGGCAAAACGGATGGTGGCCAAGCATCAATAAGGGCGAACAAATGTGCACTTGTCATCTCAGCAAACGAATCTTGCCAACGCATCCATCCCCCAAAATCAGGTTTTTCTGAACCTGTAAAAGGTGTTCGACCTTTTGCCCAACGTAAGTCCGTTTGTTGGAAGAATTCCGGCATCATCCCTTGTATGTATGGAAGTGCAGGGATGTTATCAGCTTGCTTGTAGTCGGGCGAAGCATGCTGAGATTGGACGTGAATGTCTGATTCACGTCCACGACCAAAGCTAGCCAGCAAAACCGCCAACACTTCTCCTTTCTGAATTAAACGTGCTTCAACTTGGGTTACAAATTTGCCACTACGAAACACTTCGGTCTTCAGCACGACTTCACCGAGCGCAACTGCGCCAATGAATGATACGGTCGCTGAACGCAACATCCGCTCTCGCCCTCCGTCACCCAATTCCGCCGTTAAGCGACTACATAGTAGACCTGCCACGAGTCCACCATAGGTCGCACGACCCTGCCCCCAACCCGTTGGAATGGTGACGGTTTCTTCCGTATAGGCTTGGCAAAGTAGCTGGTGGATGGACATGATGTTGCTCGCCGCTTTATAAATTGAACAGCGTTGAGCGTACCGCAAAGGAAGCAATTTTTTATGCTGCTTTGTAGACGCGCGAGTCATCAATTTTTTTATTTTTGAATCGTAAAAAATACTATTCGTGCAGTACTTTATAAATGACTCGCGCTAGAGCAATACCCAAACCAGAGACACTGGCAATATCACTTTCGGAGGCTTTCAGCACACCCTGAATGCCACCAAAATGCGTCAGCAAATCGCGTCGCCGTTTCGGTCCAAGCCCTGGAATAACCTCTAAAACCGAGCCACCGCGCTTTTTATCCCGCTTAGCACGATGCTTAGTAATCGCAAAACGATGTGCTTCATCACGAATTTGTTGAATCAGATGAAGCGCTTTGTCATCAGACTCTAACTGAAAACTGGTACCATCCACCAAATGTAACGTCTCCAGTCCGGGTTTACGTCCCTCGCCCTTGGAGACACCGACCATCAATGGATTCAATGCTAATTTTGCCATGACTGCTTTAGCGACATTGAGTTGACCTTTGCCGCCATCGATCAACATTAGATCAGGTACTGGTTGTTTTTTATAACGACGTTCGAGTACTTGCGCCATTGCGGCATAATCATCGCCGCCAGTTATATCGGTAATTGCATATTGGCGATAGTCGCGTTTACGCGCGCCACCTTGATCGAAGACCACACAGGACGCAATGGGTGATTCACCCATGGTGTGACTAATATCAAAACATTCAATCCGATCAATTGGTTGCCCTAAGACATTCTGCAAGATGCGGAAACGTTCTTTGAGTTCGATATAATTAGCCAGTTTGGCTTTCAGCGCACCTTCCGCGTTCATGGTTGCGATTTCAAGCCATTCGGCGCGGTTCTCACGAACACGGGTTTTGATGGTGACTTTTTGCTTATATTCGACTTGTAATGCTTCTTCTAACGCTTGTTTATCTGGTAATTCGACATTGACGATCAATTCGTTGGGTAATTCATCGGCGAATTGGAAATAAAAAGAAGCTAAAAACTCTGACAACAGTTCGCCTATATCCTCATTCACTTCCAAATCAGGAAAAAAACTCTTACCGCCCAAAACACGACCGCCACGGACATTCATCACTTGTACACAAACGATGCCTGCTTGCTGCACAATGGCGAGAATATCAGCTTCACCTTTCACGGTATAAACCGCTTGCTGCGCCTGAACTTCACGCAACATGCCAAGCTGATCGCGATACAACGCGGCTTGTTCAAAATTAAGTTCTTCAGCGGCATATTCCATTTGCCCAACCAATTTCTGGGTGAGCTCCTTGGTATTGCCTTGCATGAAATCGATGGTATTTGCAACATCAACCGCATAATCTTCGGCTGTCACCAAACCAACGCACGGTGCACGACAACGCTTGATTTGGTATTCGAGGCAGGGGCGTTTACGCTGGGCAAAAAACGTATTTTCACATGAGCGCACCATGAACATCTTTTCCAGAACGACTAACACTTCGCGTGCCGCAACTGCACTCGGATATGGCCCAAAAAACTTACCATCTTGATGGTTGCGTTTGCCTCGGCCTGCTGCAAGTCTTGGATACGGCTTATCGGCAGATATAAAAATATAAAGATAGGATTTATCATCGCGCAACATGATGTTGTATGGCGGTTTATTCTCTTTTATCAGATTTTGTTCGAGCAGTAACGCTTCGGTTTCGCTACGCGTAATCAGCGTTTCGATATTACGAATCCGCGTAACCAGCGCACGAGTCTTCGGATGCTCGACCGTTTTAGCGAAATACGTCGTGACGCGATTTTTTAGATTTTTGGCTTTACCGACATAGAGCAACTCGCCATCCACACCCAGCATTTTGTAGACACCGGGCAAATTGGGTAGCGTCGCAAGGATTGCGCGGATATGATCAGCGTAAAGTTCATTCATAATGCGACATCATGACAATAAACCATCATTCGTCAACAGCGTCTCTAAGCACTGCTCCTTGATGCCGTAAAACGCTTTAATTGACTCAATCTGCTTGAGAATTTCCTCTTTCTTCGAAAAATGATCGCGTTTGACGGCTAGAATCATTTTGTTCTTACTCGTATGTTCCAGCGCGACGAATTCAAAAACCTTGGTTTCATAACCACAGGCTTCCAGCAGCAATGCACGTAAACCATCGGTCAACATTTCCGCTTCTTGCCCCAAATGTACGCCATGCTGGAGCATCGGACGCAGTACTTGTGGACTTTGAATCTGTGGGCGCACTTGTTTATGGCAACATGGCGCGCACATGATAATCGACGCACCCAAGCGAATCCCTGTATGCAGCGCATAATCCGTCGCCACGTCACAGGCATGTAATGCAATCATGACATCAACCGCGGTCGGATGATAACTTCGGACATCGCCTTGATAAAAAGCTAAGCCCTCAAGCGATAAGTTATCGATGACATTGCTGCACAACTTGACCAACTCGGAGCGCAATTCAACACCTGTGACATCAGCGGTATAGCCTAATGTTTCACGCAAAAAATCATGAATCGCAAAAGTTAAATAGCCTTTTCCTGCACCGAAATCAACGACATGCACAGGATGCGATTTTGGTAATTTTAAAGATTCAAAAGCATGTTGGAATACTTCAATAAACTTGTTGATTTGCTTCCACTTACGCGACATTACTGGAATCAGTTGATCATTGGCATCGGTCACACCCAAACCTTTAAGAAAGGGGCGATTAATATCAATATACCGAAATTTTTCTCGGTCATGCGCTTTGGCGACAACCGTTGTTCCAGCAGTCTTTTGCACATAGATTGTCGGCTGATTTTTCTTATTAAACGTTAGCTGAATTTCTTCAGTCTGCAAGCGTAAATGCGCGCTCTTAAAGCACTCATCTTGGCTCTGATCCAAGTAGGTTTGAATCTTGGTCTGGCCTTCGGAAAATGAAAAATTCTTGGTCACATCTTTTGTTTGGTAATGATAGACAAACGACAAATGAGGCCGGCCTTTGACCTCAAGTACGCGAACAGAAATTTTGTTTTGCGCCTCTTCCGCACCGCGATATTTACCTAAACTGAGTTTGATAAAGCCAGACTCAGACACTTCATTACTGACAAGACTTGCCGCAAACATTTCCAGAAACTGCGTGGTCGGATTTTCAGATAGGTTTAAATTACGATCAGCAGAAGGCATGTTTTTTTCAGCAGAAAAAAGAGTAGTTGGGTAATTATAGCAATTAAGCCAAGGTAGTCGCTTGGCTAAAATGACGAATTAAAGACGAGATCGATACGATTGCGGCAGCGCATTGATGTATAAATAACAGGCACATCAATATGATTCAAACAAGGAAGAATGTCGTGAAATTGATCTCTTTTACATTAGCAGCAGCTTGCTTTAGTCTTGGCACTTTCGCATTTGCCGATACCACCATTCCGCTTTATACCACGGTAGATAAAGGGATGGGCACGGCCGTTGGTGAAGTTGTTATTAGCGAAACAAAGTATGGTCTATTATTTACGCCACGCCTGCATGATCTCGCAGCAGGCATTCACGGTATGCACGTGCATCAGAATCCATCGTGCGCAGATAAAGGCATGGCGGCAGGTGGGCATTTTGAGCCCAATAAGACTGGCAAGCATAGCGGCGCGTATGATGATTCTGGTCATTTAGGTGACTTACCCGCACTGACCGTTAATACCGATGGCACTGCAAATTTACCAGTCCTCGCCCCAAGAATTAAGAAAATTTCTGAAATTACAGGTCATGCACTCATGATTCATGCGGGCGGTGATAACTACGCGGATCAACCCGAAAAATTGGGAGGCGGTGGTGCACGTATGGTGTGCGGTGTGATTAAGTAACGGCGGCGTTTTCTAGGCAAAGAAAAGGCGGATAAAATGATCCGCCTTTTCGACAATCAATTCAAAACTCTTAGGCAACAATCACACGCGCAATGGCTTTTTTACCTGCTTGAATCACAACGTTCGCACCGCCAGCCAAGCTAAATGACGCGTCGACCACAACGCCATCGACTTTGACCGAACCACGCGCCAAGGCATCTTTGGCTTGAGCCGCATTTTTGGTCAGATTTGCGCGGCTAAGCACACTGGTAATAAATAATGCTTCTTGACCTTCCAAAGCTAACGTCACTTCAGGAATATCTTCAGGAATCTCACCATCGACAATGCGATTGCCTGCGCTCTTATGAGCATTGGCGGCGCTATCTGCATCATGGAAACGTTCAATCAATTCTAGCGCGATACGCTTCTTCAATTCTTGCGGATTCAGACCATTGGCCATCTCTGTGAGGAAACCATTGATCTCATCCATCGGACGGAAGCTCAACAGCTCAAAATAACGCGGAATCAAACTGTCAGGCATTGATAGAATTTTCTGGTACATACTGCCTGCGGCATCATGCACACCAATGTAATTTTGCAGCGATTTAGACATTTTCTGCACACCGTCCAATCCCTCAAGAATCGGTAAAGTGATGCAAATCTGCGAACTCTGTCCGTAACGCGCCTGAAGTGTACGGCCCATCAACAGGTTAAAGGTCTGATCCGTTCCGCCCAACTCCACATCGGCTTGCAGTTCTACAGAATCATAACCTTGCACCAGCGGGTACAAAAACTCATGAATCGCAATCGACTGCTGCGCTTTAAAACGCTTGGTAAAATCATCACGCTCCATCATGCGCGTGACCGTATATTGCGAAGCCAGCGCAATCATATCCGCTGCACTTTTCTTCTCAAACCATGTGGAGTTGAACACGATTTTAGTTTTGGCGGGATCGAGGATCTTGAAGACTTGCTCTTGATAGCTTTTCGCATTTTCCAACACTTGTTCGCGTGTGAGCGGCGGACGAGTTGCACTCTTGCCCGTCGGATCACCAATCATCGCAGTGAAGTCGCCGATCAAAAAGTAAACTTCATGTCCTAATTCTTGAAACATGTGCAGTTTATTGATGAGTACTGTATGACCCAAATGCAAATCAGGTGCGGTCGGATCAAAGCCCGCTTTGACACGCAAAGGACGATTTTCTTGTAATTTTTTGAGCAATTCGTCGCGTTGTATAATGTCGCTGGTGCCGCGCTCAATCAGCGCGAGTTGTTGTTCCGCAGGAAGAAAATTCGTCATAGCGTGCTAATGTGAATGCAATAATATTGCGCATTATTTTAGCCTTTTTTAACATTGATGAGTTAGTGATAAATGTGGGTTTGAGTTACTCTATTCACCCGAGCGACTCACCTCGTCACATTTAACCCGCATTCAGACCATACAAATGATGGAAAAGCAGATGAAACAGGACATTTATATAGGCGTCATGTCAGGAACGAGTCTAGATGGCGTTGACCTTGTTGCGGTCTCGTTTGAACCGCTCAAACTCCATGCGACGCTCACCGTCCCTTTTCCAGAACAACTGCGCAATGATTTGATTGCGCTGACTTTGCCTGCGGATAATGAAATCGAACGCATGGGTGTGGCCGATGTGGCACTCGCGAGGCTGATTGGTGAGTCGATCAATCAACTCATTCGCGGAAACAACTTAAACCAAGCGAATATTCATACTATTGGCAGTCATGGTCAGACTATTCGCCACCGTCCCGAAGCAGGCTTTACACTACAAATTGGTGACCCCAACTTGATTGCAGAAATCACAGGTTTACCCGTGGTTGCTGATTTTAGACGTCGTGATATGGCGGCTGGTGGACAAGGTGCGCCGCTGGTTCCTGCGTTTCATCAAGCATTATTCAAAGATCAAAACATCAATCGGATTATCCTGAATCTTGGCGGTATGGCCAATATCAGCGTATTAGCCGCAGAGCAATCAAAACAGGTGTTTGGCTATGATACAGGCCCTGCAAACATACTGATGGATGCTTGGTGTTTTAAACACACAGGACAAACGTTTGACCAAGACGGTGCATGGGCAGCAACGGGTCAAATGAATCAGGCATTACTCAATCAATTAATGTCACACGAATATTTCACGCGCGCCTTTCCCAAAAGCACGGGTCGCGAAGACTTTAACCTCGATTGGCTGGAGCAGCAAATCGACGATGTGCAACACAGCGATCACGGCCTAGAGATCGACCATTTTTCACAACAAGATATCCAAGCCACGCTACTGCAATTCACCGCACAAACCGTGATTGACGCCATCTTACAGACCGAATTGGAATCGGGTGAATTATGGCTATGTGGTGGCGGTGCTTATAATGGGAATTTATGGCAAGCAATCGCCAATGGACTTCCGACTTGGCAATTAAAGAGTACATCTGAAATTGGACTCGCGCCTACTTGGGTTGAAGCGACGGCGTTCGCTTGGCTCGCACGTCAACGTATGCAGGGATTAGCAGGAAATTTACCTGCTGTGACAGGCGCGCAAGGTTTGCGCGTATTAGGCACACTGACACACCGCTAATGTGCGGTGCGGTGTTTTTTTAAATTTGGATTCGACAAAAACAGAATTTTATAACGAGAACGAAGATCCACAACCACAAGTTGTCGTCGCATTTGGATTGTTCACGATGAAACGAGAACCCTCAAGTCCCTCCAGATAATCCACCTCTGAACCGACTAAGTATTGATAGCTCAGTGAATCGATGACCATCGCCACATCGCCGTTTTCGATGCGGGCGTCGTCGTCATTTGCAGCTTCGGCAAATGTAAATCCGTAGGAAAATCCTGAACAGCCGCCACCCGTGACATAAACACGTAACAACAAGTCATCACTTCCTTCGCCATCACGCAATTGACGAACTTTAGTAGCCGCGCGATCCGTTAAAACCATGGCAGGTGCATTCATTACTCAAATCTCCTCAGCACGGACAAACTCAGTAACCATTTTTGAAGTTGAAAACAGTCACTCAGCAAGGTTCTATGATAACACGTTCATCCCATCGGATTAAGACCGTGGTGTAACCTCATTTGTCAAATGAAGAACCATCACGCTATATTTCAAATTTAAACAGAACAATAAAAAAACCTACCCATCGAATTGTCATCAAAACAATTCCATCAGTAGGTTTATTGGGTTGTCATCCTGCGTTTTAAAGCAATATTACAATTAAAACCCTTATTGCTCTTCAGGCATCGCACATTCAAAGTTGGCTGGATCGACTTTACAGCGGACTTTTTTCAGCAATTTCATCATATCAGGATTATAGGTACCGTCTTTGGTGAGATCCAAACGCGACTCACGCATCAACTTCATGTAACCCAATTTATCCGCAGCAGGAACATCCATCCAATATTTCGCATCAATCTCTTTTTCAGCATTATCAATGTATTTATAAGCAGTCCCGATTTGACTATTTACATATTCACGAATTTTCTGATTGGCTTCTTCGTTGGTAAATTTACTCTTACGCACAATCATGGCGGCAGTAATTTGGATGAGTGGGAAACGAATCACAGCACCGGTGACTTCTCCATTTGGACCCGTCATTCCTTTTGCAAGTTCAAACGGTTTGAAAATAACCGCTGGGCCCGCAATAATATCAACCTGATGGTTGTTGAATTTACCTGAAATTGTCGTTAAATCGACACTCACAGGCTGAGCACCTACTTTCTGGACGAGTTTCGCTTGTGATTTATCATAATCGAGCACTGCAATTTTTTTACCCGCAGCTTTTGCCAAGGTATTGATTTTGCGATCCCCAACCATGATATAAGCCGTACCGAGAGGAATCATACCCAAGACTTCATAATCACCCTCAGACATCTTTGGCGCTAACTGCTTACTTGACAGGGCTTGCAACGCAAGATTCAGCGCGGCTCTTGTTGGAACTGCACCAATTGAATCTAAGCTACCCGTGTATCTATTGAACTGACGAGCACGTAAATTAGTCATGACAGCGCCATCGCACTGACCTGCTTTAAAATCTTCTGCGATGATTGCTTCATTGGTATAAGCTTTTAATTCAACAGGATTTGTCAAACCAAAACGAGGAAATTGTAGTACGTAATCTTTGGTATATCCAAAGGCATCACCGCGTGCGCCCAGTGGATCATACACGCACAAAGTCAATTTAGGACCAGCCGCTTGTGTTGCCTGAAAGCTCATCAGCGCAAAAAGAGTCGCGATTGCAATTTTTTTCATGTCATTTCTCCGTAAACTATAAAACTAAAGGCTTGTAAGACTTTTGCAAGCGAATTAATGAGCCGCTATCTGTCCATGGCTCGCTATTTTTGACCAAACGTCATTTTGAATACAATGGCATACTCGACATTATTTAACGTTATTTTTGCAAGTCCTATATCGAAAAAACCCTCAGTAACAATAAATTACTGAGGGTTTTTTTAAATCACACACGCATTGATCAGAATCATACGTGAACTACTGACTTATTCGTCATTCAAAGCACATTCAAAACTTGCTGCATCTTGACCACAACGAACTTTCTTCAGAATCGTCATCATTTTTTTGTTATAGATGCCTTCTTTGGTCATATCAATCCGTGCTTCACGCATCAGCTTAACATAACCCACTTTGTCAGCGGGTGGAATTTCCATCCAGTATTTTGCATCAATTTCTTTTTCGGTTCTGGCGACCACGGCCATTTCACGACCAATCTGACCAGCGATCCAAGTACGGCTCTTTTGTCCAAAACCTGCTGGGAACTTACCAGGACGTATCACAATATCACCCGTCACTTGAACGACAGGGAAACGAATCACAGCACCTTTAGTACCAATCCCTTTATGTAACTCTAATGGTTTGAAGCCCATCGCAGGCATACCGATCATATCGATCTGACCGTTATTGAATTTACCACCAATCGTCAACAAATCGACAGATACAGGTTGTGCGCCGATTCTCTGTACAATTTTCGCTTGCGCTTTATCATAATCCAACACACCAAAGCGCTTACCAGCAGCTTTAGCTAATGTATTGATACTACGGTCGTTGACCATAATATAAGCTGAACCTAACGTTGTGACGCCCGCGACTTCATAACCATTTTGAATCATATCCGCCGCAAGGGTAGGACTTGCCATCGCCGCAATCACTGTTTTAGCGCCCGCGTTGTTGGTTAAACCGCCAATCGCATCAATCGAACCCGTAAAGTTATTGAATGCGCGCGCGCGCATACCTGTGAGTGCAACGCCATCACATTGACCCGCTTTGAAATCTTCAGAAGCAACACGTTCATCGGTATATGCTTTTAATTTAATATCCGCACCCCATTGCTTCGCAACAACAGCGTAGTCCTTCATCATTGAATAGTTGTCGCCCTGCGCGCCAAGAAGATCAAAGACGCACATAGTTTGTGCTTGTGCAGACGTTGCGAGCGCAATTGTTGCTGCTGCAAATGCCATTTTTAGACTGGTATTCATGTCAGATTCCTTTGATTTCTTAAACTGAGCGAAGGTATTTTCATGCTCAATTTTTCATTAGCGTATATTGCCGAAGTTCAATTTTTTTTCAAGCACAGAAGTGATATATTTACTGAATTCAGCCACTTCTTTTACCTAATGTAACATAATCGACATTATGAATGAAAAGAAACAGTCTACTCTCCCTTTATCGCACACTCGAAACTTGTCGGATCTTGTGTACAACGCACTTTCTTAAGAATCGACATCATTTTTTTGTTATAGACTCCATCATCGGTCAAATCAATTCGTGCTTCACGCATCAATTTGATATAACCCACTTTATCGTTTGCAGAAATATCTAACCAATATTTTTCGTCAATTGCTTTTTCAGTTTTGTTAATCAGATCCATTTCACGACCAATCTGGCTAGCAACCCATGTGCGGCTCTTTTGCCCAAAACCATCAGGAAACTTTTGCGGACGAATGACGATATTACCTGTGACTTGAATGATCGGAAATCGAATAATCGCGCCCTTTGAACCAAGCCCTTTATAAAGCTCCAATGGCTTAAATGCGACGGCTGGTAGTGCAATCGCATCTACTTGTCCATTATTAAACTTACCACCGATGGATAGTAAATCGACCGAAACAGGCTGTGCGCCGACTTTTTGTACCATAATCGCTTGTGATTTATCGTAATCCAATACACCAAAACGTTTGCCAGCGGCCTTCGCTAAGGTGTTGATATTTCGATCTCGCACCAGAATATATGCTGCACCCAAGGTCGTTACACCAGCGATCTCATAACCATTTTGTAACATATCAGAAGCAATTTTTGGATTTGCCATGAGTGCAATGATCATTTTAGCAGCGCTATAACTCTGAAGGCCCCCGATCGCATCGATCGAACCAGTAAAACTATTAAACTGACGAGCACGAAGACCCGTTAGAGCAACACCGTCACATTGACCTGCTTTAAAATCTTCAGCAGCAACTCGCTCATCGACATAAGGTTTCAGAGTAATATCTGCACCCCATTGCTTCGCAGCAACAGTATAATCTTTCATCATCGCATAACTATCACCTTGTCCTCCCAAAAGGTCGAAGACACACATTGTCTGCGCCTGAGCTGTGGTCGACAGTGCCGCAACTGTAATAACTGCAAGAATTTCTTTTACTTTCATAATACTTATTCCCTTTTTCAGTTTATCCCAAACATTATTTTTCATTTAGTCCGCTTTCATGAAAAGCTAATTTCACCATATGCGGCTTATCTCACGAATAATCCATTAAACGACCATAACGCGAAGATTTTTACTCATCAGTTAAAGCACATTCAAAGCTCAAAGAATCTTGCTGACAACGGACCTTCTTCAGAATCGACATTAATTTTTTATTGTAGATTCCTTGTTTAGTCAGTGTAATTCTCGCCTCGCGCATCAGTTTGACGTAGCCTGCTTTATCATTTCCAGCAATATCCAACCAATAATGAGCATCAATGGCTCGCTCAACTTTATTGATGGAGTCCATACCGCGCCCTAACTGAGAGAGAATCCACGTCCTGCTCTTTTGCCCATAACCATTTTGAAATTTTTCAGGACGGATGATGATATCTCCAGTCACTTGAACCACAGGAAATCTAATGATCGCACCCTTGGTTCCAATCCCTTTATATAACTCAAAAGGTTTAAAAGTGATCGCAGGCATCCCAATCATATCAACTTGACCATTATTAAACTTACCGCCGACCGTTGTTAAATCAACAGAGACAGGCTGCGCACCGACTTTTTGAACCATAATCCCTTGGGCTTTATCATAATCTAATACACCAAAACGCTTACCTGCAGCTTTCGCAAGGGAGTTGATACTGCTATCACGCACCATGATGTAAGCCGCACCTAAAGGTGAAACACCAACTACTTCATAACCGTTACTGATCATTTCATCAGCAAGTTTAGGGTTTGCCATCAAGCTCAGGGCCATTTTCAGGGTGCTATAGCTTGGTATAGAACCAATCGAATCGAGAGACCCCGTGAAATGATTAAATGAACGAGTTCGCATCCCTGTCAGAAATACACCATCGCACTGACCTGCTTTAAAATCTTCAGAAGCCAAACGTTCATCGGTATAGGGTTTTAAGGTGATATTTGCATCCCACTGCTTGGCAGCCACCACGTAATCTTTCATCATCGCATAGGTATCGCCTTGCGCACCTAAAACATCAAAAACACAGATTGTTTGAGCTTGTGCAGATGTTCCGATTGCAACCATTGTGAGTCCTGCAAAAATCGCCTTCAACCTCATCCGACTAACACTCCCTTTTTTTTAATTGAATTATTTAAAAATTATTGCAAAGCGTTATCCATGCACATACTACTTAAAGCAGGCTTTTTTCTGAATAATGATCGTTTTGAGCAATTAATGTGCATTTTATCCTAGACTAGCATTACTACGAATCTATGAACAGTCCAAAATAACTATTTAAGAATGTTATATCATGCCTATAACAATGCTTATTGATTGCTCAAAACGCACGCATCAGTTATAGGATCGTGACACAAATAAATATCAGAATCACAGTCTAGCTTCCCAAAAACTATGAGAATCTCAAAAATACGCTTCATGACCGCGATAAAAACGAAAATATGTTTCATATGGCTTAATAGAATGATCTTTAAGCCATTTTACTCTGAGATATAGAACACGAATGTCACGAATATAGTTTGTCTCATTCGTCTTTCAATGGGCACTCATAATTCTCTGGATCTTGGCGACAACGGATTTTTTTCAAAATCCCATTCATTTTCTTACTATAGACGCCTTCTTTGGTAAAGCCGATTCGCGCTTCACGCATTAGCTTGAAATATCCTGGCGCGATATTTGTCGGTACATTACTCCAATAACTGGGATCAATGCTTTTCTCAATTTTAGCAACCGTTGCCATTTGACGGTCAATTTGACTCACAAACCAATTCCGACTTTTTTGACCATAGCCTTCAGGAAACATATCAGGATTGATCAGCACGTTATACGTCATGAGCGCAACAGGGAATGTCACGATTGCACCTTTCGTACCGACGCCCTTATTCAACTCTAATGGCTTAAACGCAACTGCTGGCACTAAAACCGCATCCACTTGACCACTATTAAATTTTGATCCAACTTCAGACAATTCCATGAGAACTGCTGTTCCACCTATTCTTTCGATAACCAATTTCTGAACTTTATCAAAAGATAACGCGCCGAAGCGTAACTTTGCCAGCTCTGGTAATGTGTTCACACTGCGATCTCGCGTCACAATATAAGCAAACCCAAGACTAGACACACCCACAACTTCTGAACCATTACTCAACATATCTGGAGCAAGCTTCGTGTTACCCATCAGCGCAAGGATGGTTTTGGTTTGTTCACGACTCACGATCGCTGTCGGTGCGGAGATGGTTCCGACAAAATCATTAATTGAACGTGATCGAATGCTGGTAATTGCAGCGCCATCGCATTTGCCTGACTTATAATCAGCTGCCGCAAGTTTCTCGTCAGGATAGGGTTTCAAGCTGATATCAGCACCCCATTGCTTAGCGGCAACCGAGTAATCTTTCATCAGCGAATAGTTATCACCTTGTGAACCTAAAGGATCAAAAACACAGATAGTTTGCGCATAGGGGGATGTCGCGATGGCGGTAAACGTTGCTGCAACAATGAACCTCATTTTTGTATTCATGATCTCTAATTTCCTTATAGTCAACTGGGCTGCCTCGCCCTATTTATGCCAACATCACAAAACACGGATACTGGTGCGAATGATGTACGCATATCTATCATAGACCTTAATTCATTTTTATTCTATGTGTTGAACGCTGTCGAATATCACAGAATATGTATGTAACAACGCTCATTTTTATTCTAAAAAATTGAAGTTTTTTGACTAATACTCAAACAAAAAAGCCATTAAAATATAAATGACTTTTGCTAAAACGAACACATCATTTTTTATAAAAATAAGAATTTACGCGTTGCTTGATGACATTAGATAAACTTTTAAAGTCACTAATATCGCACAACTTACTCATCATTCAATAAACATTCATAGTTTTTTGGATCTTGGCGACAACGGATTTTTTTAAGAATGCCCATCATTTTTTTATTGTAGATGCCATCTTTGGTCAAGCTAATTCTCGCCTCACGCATGATTCTTAGATAGCCTGGTGTCACATTCGGGGAAAGCTCCATCCAGTACTTAGAATAGATACCTTTCTCAATTTTGTTGACCAGTACCAATTGGCGATTTAATTGATTGGCGAACCAAGCACGGCATTTTTGACCGTAGTCATCAGGAAACTTGTCTGGGTGGATCAAAACGTCATAAGTTGTCGTGGCAACTGGAAATCTCACAATCGCACCTTTTGTTCCTACGCCTTTATTAAACTCTAATGGCTTGAAAGCAATGAGTGGAATGAAAATAACATCAATGCCTCCTGTATTGAACATTGGTCCAATTTCTTTTAACTCAACAGAGATTGCCTCTCCACCCACCTTATCAACGAGTACCCCAATCGCCTTATCATAATTTAATGCACCGAAGCGCCTGCCTGCCAACCGTAATAACGAGTTGATACTTCGATCGTTGAAAATCACATATGCAGAACCAAGCGTAGAGACGCCCACAACCTCTGTATCATGGTCAATCATATCGGCAGCCAATTTCGGATTAGCCATCAGCGTAATCACCATTTTTGTGGCTTCACTATTTAGAATTCCACCAGCAGAATAAATCGAACCGACGAATTGATTAAATTGCCTTGCACGAATTCCCGTAAGAGCGACAGCCTCGCACTTGCCTGACTTAAAATCCAATGCGGCAAGTCGTTCGTCGCTGTAGGGCTTCAATATTAGATCAGCACCCCATTGCTTCGCTGCGAGTGCGTAATCTTTGATTAATGAATAGTTATCGCCTGAAGAACCTAGCGGATCAAAGACACAAATTCTTTGTGCATAAGAAGAGGTTGCTAAAGTAGTTAACATCATTGCGAAAACCCTATTCACTGTAATGTTCATCAGATATTGCCCTTAAAATCGACGGAATCCTTCCGCCTTCGCGTCATACCACTATTCAGTAATGAATTGTTTAATATCTCATCGTCTACTATTAACGCGATTAAATGCGTTGAATTTGATGATTAAGGACTTAGATACAACTCCGTTCCTTAATTTATTTTTTCTATTCTGTCCAACAGATTATTGTTTTTAATTAAAAAATTAAAACTGATCCTGGTACCTACTGAATAATTACTGAATCTAATTAATCGATTTTTATTTATTTTGATCACGATTAAATATAAAAATTTGATGACTTATGATGCGTTAGTTTTCTAATCCTTAGTCCGTTTACTGGTTATTCTATCGACAAGAAACTACAATACGCCCTCTCAAATATTGTTTCTATTTTGCCCGCATAAATTAGGCCCTCTCAATGATTCAGCTTCAAGATTTCGCACTCCGCCGTGGTGGTCGTTTATTGTTTGAAAAAGCGACCTTTCAAATTCATCCCGGTTGGAAAGTGGGTTTAACTGGCGTCAATGGCGCTGGAAAATCAACACTGTTCGCTGCGTTCATGGGTGAAATGACTGCTGACGTCGGTAATCTTTCTCGCCCAGCAACTTGGACAGTTGCACACATGGCTCAAGAAGTTGAAAGCCAAGAAACTGCTGCAATAGATTTCGTGCTTTCTGGCGATGAAGAGTGGTGGACAATCAACCAGCAACTTGAGCATGAATCCGACACGATGGATTTAGATCGCCTGACCAGCTTGCATGAGCGCTTTGGTGAAATTGATGGCTATACCGCGACAGCACGTGCGGCACAAATGATGGCGGGTCTTGGTTTCACCACCGTCAAACAATCCGCACCTGTTTCCAGCTTCTCGGGTGGCTGGCGTATGCGTCTCAATCTTGCACGTACGTTGATGAGCCGCTCAGACTTACTCCTACTCGATGAGCCAACCAACCATTTAGACTTGGATGCGATTCTTTGGCTTGAGGACTGGTTGAAGAATTATCCAGGCACGCTCATCCTCATTTCGCATGATCGCGACTTCTTGGATGCGATCACCGATCATATCGTGCATATTGAAGCAGGCTTAGTCACGCTCTATACGGGCAACTATTCCACGTTTGAACAGACTCGCGCCGAACGTCTCGCACAACAACAACAGTCGTTTGAAAAGCAAGAAGCCACCCGTGCCCATCTGCAAAAATATATTGATCGCTTTAGCGCCCAAGCCACGCGCGCGAAGCAAGCACAAAGCCGCGTCAAACAACTTGAACGCATGCAGAAACTTGCACCTGCGCATGTCGATTCGCCATTTACCTTTAGCTTCCGTGACCCGAGCAAAATGAGCTCACCACTGCTGCAATTAGATGAAGTAAATGCAGGTTATGGCACCACCATTATCGTCAATAACATCCGCTTGCAACTCACCCCCGATAGTCGTATCGGCTTACTCGGTATGAATGGCGCGGGTAAATCTACGCTGATTAAAACCTTAGCAGGCGTGATCGAACCACTTTCAGGTGAGCGCACATCCAGCGAACATTTGAACCTCGGTTACTTCGCTCAGCATCAAATGGATGCCCTCGATGCGGATGCCAGCCCAATGCTGCAATTGGGACGTTTAGCGGGTAAGAAAATTTCTGATGCTGAATTACGTGCGTATCTCGGCAGCTTTGGTTTTAGCGGCGAGCGCATGGATACGGTGTGCGGTAGTTTTTCTGGCGGCGAACGCGCGCGTCTTGCACTGGCGTTGATTGTTTGGCAACGTCCAAATGTCCTCGTACTCGACGAACCAACCAACCATTTAGATTTAGATATGCGCCATGCGCTGACCTTAGCGCTACAAGACTTCAAGGGAGCTGTTGTTCTGGTTTCTCACGAACGCCAATTGATTGCCAGTGTCTGTGATGATTTACTGCTGGTTCATGGCGGTGTTTGTAGTACCTTTGATGGTGACTTAGCCGACTATGCGCAATGGCTAAAACTGACCCGTCAACAAGAAATGGCAGCAAAGACACCGAAGCCAGAGAAGGCTCTCGCAAACAAAAATAGCGAGCCAACTCCAGCTAAGATCACACCTGCCAAAGAAAAAGTCGCAACGCCAACTGTTGAGAAATCAACTGCGCCAAGCAAACCAATTGATAAAGAGTTGGCGCGGAAGGAAGCGGCTGCAAAACGCGAACAAACTCGCCCACTACGTAGCAAAATTGAGAAAGCAGAAAAAGAAGTCAAAGATCACCAAGCTAAGTTAAAGCAGCTTGAACAAACCATGGCTGACTCTGGTTTATATGAAGCTGCGCGCAAAGCTGAGCTACTCAAACTCATGGAGCAACAGCAGCAATCGTTAACTGCGATTACTCAGCTCGATGAAAGTCTACTAGAAATGATGATGCAGTTAGATGAGCTTGAATCGGCATAGTTCAAAACCAAGTTGATTACCAATAAAAAACGACACGCAATCTGTCGTTTTTTATTGTCTAGGTTCCACGTGGAACAATCAGCATCATTAATACTTTATAAAAATCGCTCAAGCTCAACAGGATCATGCGCACAGAAGATTTTGATCTCATGTCCATGCGATTGCTGTAGAGTTCGTAACCGATTCAGATTTTCTATTCGCTTACGGCGATCTGTTTGTACGATTTGTTCAAATAAACGAATCCCCAAAGGCATCTCGGGCTGAGGCTGTAATTGCCCACGATAAAAATAAGCATCACCACAATGCAGCAACCAACCCTCTTCTCCGCGCACAGCAACACCACAATGTCCGCGCGTATGTCCAATCATCGGCACTAACAAGATGTCTTCAGAAAGCCCCTTTATCGGTTGGGCGTTGTTCATCCCAAACCAACTCTCACCCATACCAGAGTCATACTTTACCCATCGTGGACTATGTGCCCATTGCACAGGTAGATAGCGCGAGTGACTGCGGAAATCAGGATGCATTGCCGCTTCAAACTCTGGCGCAAACACATGGACTTTCGCATTTGGAAAATCAGGTAAACCACCCGCGTGATCTAAATCAAGATGAGTCAAAATAATATGGCGTACATCACTCACCGAAAAACCTAACTGTAAAATTTGCGAGACAGCGGCTTCACTCAAGTCAAACCGTGGGCGTGTCAGTGCAACAAAAGGTTGACCTAAACGTTTAGGATCTTCGATATCAAGTTTACCGATACCCGTATCCACCAGAACCAACCCATCGCGCGGTGTTTCAATGAGCAAGACATGACAGACTAACTTGGCAGGCTCTAGCCAACCACCCTGACCATTCATGAGTTTCGCACACGCAGGACACATCGTCCCACAATTTAAATGATGGACACGTAAACCCATAAAAAGATCCTTTTGAGATAAGCACAAGTTGTTGTTGTATTCAATTAAGCACGCATTATCTTATACCAATTCACCCATAAACCAACCGAAATGAGCCTGAACTTGCATAAAAAAATCGACACCAGCAGGCATCGATTTTTTTCAACTCACCATAATCTCACCAGTAACTAGGCATCTAAGTTGGTGACCGATAGGGCATTCTGTTCGATGAAAATACGACGAGGTTCCACGTCATCACCCATGAGGCATGAGAACATATGATCTGCTTCAATCGCATCATGGATAGAAACGCGCAACATGCGGCGGTTTTCCGGATCCATGGTTGTTTCCCATAATTGCTCAGGATTCATTTCACCCAAACCTTTATAGCGTTGAACCGTGACACCGCGCTTTGAATCATTCATTAAATGATCCCACAACTCGCTGAACGAGTTGATCTGGAACTGCTTATCGCCACGTTTCAATACAGCACCTTCTTCCAAGATACTGCGCCATTGATGGCTCAAGCTCATCAGACGAGCATATTCACCTGATTGGAAGAAGCTCAAATCCAGCAAATAGTGCTGTGGTAATTGATGGACATGAATCGTGAGACGTGGCCAATGACGCTGACTATCGCCCTCACCAAAGGTCTCGACACTGATTTCAGGTTTGAGTGATGGCAACTTCACCGCAACCACTTCCATCAAACTCTGTGCCCACGCTTCAACAAACGCTTTATCTTTAGATTGTTCCACGTGGAACACTTCTTGGTGAATCAAGCATTGCAGCATGGTCATCGGATAACGTTGTGATAAGCGCTGCATAATCTTTTGTGTTGATTGATAGTCTCGGATTAATGCTTCCAACTGCGGGCCCGCCACAGCAGGTGCATCAGTTGCTAGATGTAATGAGACATCATCCAAAGCACTTGAAAGCAAGTATTCTTCCAATGCATCATTGTCTTTCAAGTATTGTTCTTGCTTACCACGTTTGATTTTATACAATGGCGGCTGAGCAATATAGATATAGCCGCGTTCAAATAACTCAGGCATTTGTCTGAAAAAGAATGTCAGCAGCAGCGTACGAATGTGTGAGCCATCCACGTCCGCATCGGTCATGATAATGATTTTATGGTAGCGCAATTTATCTGGATTATATTCGTCACGACCGATGCCACAGCCCAATGCGGTGATCAGCGTACCGACTTCTTGACTTGAAATCATGCGATCAAAACGCGCACGTTCGACGTTTAGAATCTTACCCTTGAGTGGCAGGATCGCTTGCATTTTGCGGTTACGACCTTGCTTCGCACTGCCACCCGCAGAGTCACCTTCCACGATATAGATTTCAGAAAGCGCTGGATCTTTCTCTTGGCAATCCGCCAACTTACCAGGCAAACCGGCAATGTCCAACGCACTCTTACGACGTGTCATTTCACGGGCTTTACGCGCCGCATCACGCGCACGTGCCGCATCAATAATTTTGCCGACAATCGCTTTCGCCGCTTGCGGTTTCTCAAGCAGGTATGCAGAGAACTCGCGGTTCATGGCAGATTCAACCGCTGGACGCACTTCGCTAGACACTAGTTTTTCTTTAGTCTGACTCGAGAACTTAGGGTCAGGCACTTTCACGGACACAATAGCAGTTAAGCCTTCACGTGCATCATCGCCCGTGATGTCCATCTTCTCTTTCTTCAGGCTGCTTTCGCCTTCCATGTAGCTATTCATCGCACGCGTAAGCGCTGCACGGAAGCCTGCCAGATGCGTTCCACCATCCTTTTGCGGGATGTTATTGGTAAAACAATAGACGGTGTCTTGCTTATAGCTATCGGTCCATTGCAGCGCCACTTCGACGCCAATGCCGTTATCACTTTCAACAGTAAAGTGAAAAATATCAATCAGTGGATGTTTGCCAATATTAATGAACTGAACAAATTCAGCCAAGCCACCTTCAGAATTAAAGGTCTGCTCAACCGCAGTCCGCTCATCACGCAGAATGATTTTCACACCAGAGTTTAGGAATGACAATTCACGTAACCGACGCAGCAAAATATCGTAGCTAAAAATGGTCTGCGTAAACGTGACTGGGCTTGGCCAAAAACGAATCGTGGAACCTTGCTCGGTCGTTGAGCCCACTTGTTTCAAACGATAATCAGGCACGCTATCTGTGTATTCTTGCAGGTACTTCATACCTGCTTTACAAATGGTCAGCTCAAGCTTGCTTGATAATGCGTTAACCACGGATACGCCCACACCGTGCAAACCGCCAGACTCTTTATAGCTATTATCATCAAACTTACCACCCGCATGCAGGATGGTCATAATCACTTCGGCCGCCGACACGCCTTCTTCAGCGTGGATGTCGACCGGAATACCGCGACCATTATCCGACACACTGGCAGATTCATCAGCATGGATGGTCACCACGATCTCATTACAATAGCCCGCTAATGCTTCATCAATCGCATTGTCGACGACTTCGAACACCATATGGTGTAGACCCGTACCGTCGTCAGTGTCGCCAATATACATACCTGGTCGTTTGCGTACAGCATCCAAGCCGCGCAAGACTTTAATATTTGATGAATCATAGGTAGGTGGTTCTACTGGTTCGACAACAGCGGTGACAACCTCATCAGTGGTTTGATTGAGTTGTTCTGAATCTTGACTCATACACATATTCCTAATCATTCAAAACAGAAGCTAATAGCAAAGATCAGCCTGCTCTGTTTTATAAAATACCCAATAAATGCGATCTTTTAAGCCGCTTAATGAAAGCGGCTTTCTTGCAATTTCCTATGCGATTTCAGTCTTCCCTAAACTGCATCTTTGACTACACAACCATCTTGCAGATGAAAAAAAGCGGTCTGAAAATCGACATCTTCAAGCACCAATTGCACCGCAGCCAAATCGACCGTGGTCATAAAAATCTGACTGTTTAAAGCGATCAATAAGGCGATTAAACGGGCTTGGGCAGCACTATCCAGCTCTGCGGTCATATCATCCAATAGTACCACAGAAGCGCATCCCTTGGCATAAAGCATCTTCATTTGCGAAAGCTTTAGCGCAAGGATCAATAGCTTCTTCTGGCCACGCGATAAGGTCTGTTCAGCCGTCCCATGCGCAGTCCGAAAGCGCAAATCCGCACGATGAATGCCATACAAACTATGTCCACGTTCTTTATCTCGAGCTCTCGAATCAATTAAGGTCTGCAACAGACCTTGTTCGATATCAAAGCCTGGTAGATACTCAATGGTGATCGACTGCGCAGGTAATAACTCTTGAATAATCTGCGCAAAGAACACCGACCATTCTTCAGAGACACGGGTTCTAATCTGATGAATTTGTGCGCCAGTGTTTGCCATTTCCTGTTCCCAAACCAACAGTTCGGCAGCGCTCGATGTCGTTTTGAGTAAGGCATTTCTTTGTTTCAGTGCGCGCTGATAACGTAACCACAGCCCATGAAATTTATGTTCCACGTGGAACATTAACCAATCTAAAAGTTGTCGGCGAGGCTTACTACCGCTTTCCAATAAATCCATATTTTCAGGATTGATCAGTTGAACAGGGAGTATTCGTGCGATTTCACTTTGATTAACAGTTTCACCATCTAAGCGAACCGTGGCTTGATTGTCACTCGCCTTATTAAGGCCGAGACGATTTTTTTTTGACTCTGCATAGACCAACGCATCTTGGCGCTGATACTGAATATAGTGCTTCGGATTTGCAGTGCGAAAGGAACGACCTGTTGCCAGTAAATGAATAGCTTCGATGACCGATGATTTGCCACTCCCATTCGCACCATGAATAATATTCAATGGCGCGAGCGGTGAAATGTCGATATTAATGATATTTCTTAGACGTTCAATCCTTACACGATCAAGATGCATAAGGTTTCTAACTCAAAATGATATACGAAAATTAAAACCGTTTTTAAATTCAAAAACGATTTAAACACGCATTGGCATAACCACATAAACCGCACCATTTTCAGATGGGTCTTGGACTAAAGCGGATGCATTAGCATCACTTAATGTCATTTGTAAGGTTGAACCTTCTATAACATTAATAATATCCAGTAAATACTGGGCATTAAATGACATCTCTAATGGCGCACCTTGATAGCTAATCAACAAATCTTCTACCGCTTCATCTTGCTCCGCGTTATTCGCACGCATTTGCATATTATGATTATTCAGTTGTAAGAACACGCCACGCAGTTTTTCATTACTTAAAATCGCAACACGTTGCAAGGTTTGCTTAAATTCATCCAACGCAACCTGCATGACCTTGTCGCCATTTTTTGGAATGACGCGGCGGTAATCAGGGAACTTACCATCAATCAATTTAGTGGTAAAACGAATTTCGATATCAACAGTTTGCTGACCTTCTTGCGCTTTATTTTGCTGGGTTAATGTCACACTCAAAAATTGTCGACCAACAAGAATTGAAAGTTGACTCTCTTCCGCACCCAATAAACGTTGTAATTCGAGCACGCCTTTTCGTGGCACAATCGCTTGTACACTTTGACCACCCTCCAGCACTGCTGCAGTCTCAAACATCGCCAGACGATGACCATCAGTGGTGACGGTGCGCAATTGCGCTTCCGAGGCTTCAAACAACATACCCGTCAGATAAAAACGCACATCTTGAACTGCCATCGCAAAAGCAGTTTTATCCAAAAGACGTTTCAGTGCGCGCTGATCGACCTGCAGACGCGTACCATTATTCAACGAGTCGTTTGTACCGCCGCTAAGCAATGGGAAATCTTCAGCTGGTAATGTCCCCAGCATAAAACGACTATTACCTGACTTTAATTGGCAACGACGATCATCAGCAGTCTGCAGGTCAATCAACGCTGCAGATGGCAGCGATTTACAAATATCCATCAACTTACGCGCAGACAATGTGGTCGCACCCGCTTCTAAACATGCACCATCTGGTAGTGGCACAACCGCAACCAATTCTACTTCTAAGTCAGATGCGGTCAGGGTTAAATGAGTGAACGTCACTTCAAGTTTAAGATTAGACAATATAGGCAGTGTATGGCGACGTTCAACTGCGCTTGAAACTTGAGATAATGCGCGTAAAAACAAATCCTTAGTAATTTTAAGTTTCATAATCCTATCGTACTCTGATATCTAAAAAATTTAATCATTGATGTAAATGAGTTATAGCATTTTTATCTAAAAACAATAATGAAAGTTCAAATAAAAATGCTTGAATAAAATATGGCTAATACAAAGATTCTACACAACAAAAAGGGCTTTAAGAATTACCCTTGCAGCATCCTGAGCAAATTTTTGTAATCAGCTGCAAATGCAGGATCCGTCTGACACAACTCTTGTACTTTATCGCAGGCATGCATGACCGTCGTATGATCACGCCCACCAAATGCCTGACCAATTTCAGGGAAACTATCACCAGTTAATTCACGTGATAATCCCATCGCCATTTGACGTGGACGAACATAAACTCGAGTTCGTTTGGTACCCGTTAATTCACGTAATGGAATACGATAATATTCAACCACGACCTTTTGAATATTATCGACACTGATTTGTCTAGCGCGAATAGAGATTTGATCTTTCAGTGCTTCTTTAATAATTTCAACACTGATTTCAACACCTTTAAATCGCGCAGTCGCGATTACTTTATTTAAAGCACCTTCTAATTCACGTACGTTAGCTTGAACTTGTTGGGCAATAAATAATGCACAGTTTCTCGGTAATTCATAATCACTGAGTTTCGCTTTACGTAATAAAATATCGACGCGATTTTCTAATTCAGGTGGTTCAACTGCAATCGATAATCCCCAAGAGAAACGAGAAACTAATCGCGCATCCATTTCAGTGATTTCTTTTGGATAACGATCTGAGGTGAGAATAATCTGTTTAGATTCAGTTAATAACTCATTAAAGGTATTAAAAAATTCTTCTAAACTGGCTGCTTTACCTGCCAAGAATTGAATATCATCAACCAATAACAAATCGAGTGTACGACAATCTTTTTTAAATTTATCAATACGTTGTTGCTGTAATGCGGTGACAAAACCAGAAACAAATTGTTCTGAAGTCATATACATGACGCGGGCACTTGGGTTTCGATCCAATACTGCATGACCCACCGCTTGCATTAAGTGGGTTTTACCTAAACCCGTTGCACCGTATAAAAATAATGGATTATGTTTTGAATCACCGAGTTGATCGACAACTGTTTTACAAGTTTCAAAAGCCATTTTATTAGTCGGGCCTTCGACAAATTCTTGAAATACATAACCCTTATTTAAAGTTCTACGAACTTGTTCTGGTGGGATATTAAATGACGACTGACTATAAGCATCAACATTATTTAAATTTAAATCATGGGTAATATTTGATGTGGCATCTTTATTATTATTTTGAACTGAAGCGGGTTTAATTTTATTAGCATTAATCGAACCATGTCGAGGGTCAAATTTCACTTGGACGTCAGTAATAGCGCCTTTACTATATTCATAAGCAAGCGCACGAATACGTTCAATATAATGTTCAGTAATATATTTTACAAAATATGCATTTGGCGTATAGAGAGACAAGATAGAGCCTTGTTCTTCTGCATTTAATGGACGAATCCATAATGTAAACAAATTGTCTGCCATTTCATGGCGCAATACTTCAAGACAATCCGCCCAAATCATTAACTTCCCCAAAATATCGAATAATATGTGTATGAAACGCGAACAGAAAATCTATAATCAAATTAAAAAATGATTATTTTTCAATGCTTAGCAAGTAGAAACCATCAATGACACGAACTAGAGCGATTAAGCCTAACTGAACAAATCAGTCTGTCATCTATTTTATTCAGCGGTCGTAGATGAAATACGTTTATGAAACCGCTGCAATGATTGCGGTCAGTCAAACCGGTAGAATGAAAACATTCTAGCCAATCCCACACAGCCTGTCATCGCTTTTCATCACCTTTGTCAAATTTTGAAATGATTTTTACTAAAATCAGTTAATATCATTGCGCTTTCTGTGGATAACCTCTGTGGAAAACTTTGTGGACAACACTGTTGATAGTTTTAACAACAGACTTATCCACAAATTATACCTAAACCATCCACAACCTCATCAACATGATATTTTTTTGATTTATATTATTTTTTTTCGGTTATGCCCAGAAAAGTGACGTCCTAATAATAATACTTCCAAAACTAAAAACTAAAAATCAACTACAAAATCTGGTCTTAGATTGTGGATAACTTTTAGTATATTTGTGGTTAAGTTCTAAAAAGTGTCCCTGAACAACACTTTAGCTTGTGAATAATGATTTAGTGTTAATTACAGATAGGGATTGACACTATAGGCAATGAGCTATAAAATTCGCTTCCTGTTTTTTTACTTTATTTGGGTTTTTTGTCATGAAACGTACTTTCCAACCCAGCTCATTGAAGCGTAAACGCGTCCATGGTTTCCGTGCTCGTATGGCGACTAAAAACGGTCGTATCGTTCTTGCTCGTCGCCGCGCTAAAGGCCGTGCACGTTTGACAGTGTGATCTGAGTTCACTGCATTTGTGTAGTGAACGTGATTCTTGCTGACTTGCTGACTTGCTTTCTCGTAGATTACAGCAAGTACGTTAAGTATCAGGGATTGATCAGGAGAAACTTGTTTCTTAAATTTAGTTTTCTCAAATATGAGCTAGTCATTTAGTATAGCCTTGTCAGTGTCAATCCTAAAACATGCAAGGTCAAAACCGTATGGGAATTGATCGCATGTTATCTTTTGGTTTTTCTGCACAACTTCGTTTACTTCAAGCGTCTGATTTTAAATCAGTCTTTGATGGTGCGCTCTATAAAGTGCATCAGTCAGGGTTTATGTTGCTTGCTGTGCCAAGTACAAACCCCGAAACGAGTCAAAGTTTAGATCATGCTCGCATTGGTTTAGTGATCGCTAAGCGTAAAATTCGACGTGCGCATGAGCGTAATCGAGTGAAACGACTTGCGCGAGAAAGTTTTCGCTTACATCAAGCAGAATTACCTGCTCTCGATATTGTGCTTATGGCGAAAGCTGATGCACAAATGTTATCGAATGAAGTTCTGCAGCAAGAACTCAATTTAGCATGGCGTCAACTCACCAAGCGTTTCCAGAAAAACCAAGTGATTGATCCTTCTGCACGAAAAAGCGACTCAAAATCTCAAAAAAATTCTGCGCCCAGTATTGATTTACAGCAAACTGACTCAAATAAGAGTAAAACTTCTTCAGTGACTACTTCTTCAGTGGATCAAGAATGAAAACCGCTTTTCGCTGGTTAATTCAATTTTATCGCTTATTTATTAGCCCAATGCTTGGGCCGCGTTGTCGTTTTTACCCATCTTGTTCGGTCTATGCGCTTGAGGCTTTAGAGCAGCATTCGCTTGGCTACGCATTGTGGTTGATCATAAAACGTCTTGGACGTTGTCAGCCTTGGGGCGGATCGGGTTATGATCCCGTGCCACTTAAAGGCAATCAAGATTCTAAAACGACTGATTTAAAAAGGAATTCTTTAGTCAAGGCACTTTTTATTCAGTTTTTTAGCAGAAATAGAATATGTAATTGTGATGTTGAACAGAAAGATTCATTAAAATTGAATACTTCTCATCGCTTATTCGTTAAGCCAATTGTAAATCGTCATCAAATTCGCAAATTAACGCCGTACACTAACCCGCCGCATCATCATCCAATCTTTTTTTGAATGGTTTTGCAGGCAATACCTTAATCAAAGTTATTTATGTTGGGGAATATCATGCAGAAGTGGGCAAAACCCTTCATCCTGATTGGAATGTTTATCACTGCTTATTTGCTGATTTTGGCATGGCAGAAAGATTACGGGCATCTTGCAGCCGATACTGTAGCAACGCCAGTTGCTCAAACGGCACAACCTGCGTCAGTTGATATTCCTTCAACGAGTGCGGTAACAACGGCCATATCAGCGGCAAACAGTGATGTTCCGCCAGTGGTATCGATCACGCCTGCTGTACCTACAGTCGTTGCGCCAACAGCTGCGACCAGCCAAGGTTTGATTACGGTTCAAAACGATATTTACCGTTTGCAAATTGATCCGAAAGGCGGTGATGTGGTTCGTGCTGAATTGTTGAATCATTTACATGCAGATAGTAAGCAACCGTTTGTGCTGCTTGAACAAGGCGCAGGTCGTGTCTATACCGCACAATCAGGTTTGGTGGGTGCAGATGGTCCAGATGCTGCGGCAACAGGTCGTCCACTGTATAAATCGACACAAGCGACTTATACCTTGGCTGCTGGTCAGCAAACCTTAGATATTCCTTTAACTTTTGATGCGCCAAATGGCGTGCAGATTGTGAAGAATTTCCATATTACCCAAGGTAAATATCCAGTTGTTGTCAGCTATAAAATTATTAACCGTGGCACAGCGCCTTGGCATGGTCAGATGTTTGGTCAAGTCAAACGTGATAATTCAGTCGATCCAAGTAAAGCTAATCAAGGCATGATGGGCATGGCCACCTTTATGGGTGGTGCATGGGGAACACCTGACAAACTGTATAACAAACTGAAATTTGATGAGTTCCAAAAAGAAGCGCTGAACACTTCGGTTAAAGGCGGTTGGGTTGCAGTGTTGCAGCATTATTTTGTGACAGCATGGGTTCCAGATGCAAGTTCAAGCGTTGTATTGAGTTCACGTGTCAGCGGCAATGACAATTTCATTGGCTTTACTGCGCCACTGATGACCGTTGTACCAGGCACAGAGCAAAATGTTTCTGCGACGCTATATGTGGGCCCTAAAGTTCAAGAAAACTTAAAACCGCTCGCTTCTGGTTTAGAACAAACCGTTGATTACGGTTGGTTGTGGCCTATTGCACAAGTTTTGTTTATAGGTCTGGAATATATTCACGGCTTCTTGGGTAATTGGGGTTGGTCGATTATTTTATTGACCATCTTGGTTAAAATGATTCTGTTTCCATTATCAGCAAAAAGTTATCGTTCAATGCCAAAAATGAAAGTCATTGCGCCAGAAATGCAGCGTTTGAAAGAAGAACATGGTGAAGATCGCATGCGTTTTTCACAAGAAATGATGGCGTTGTATAAAAAAGAAGGCGTCAATCCGTTGTCAGGTTGCTTGCCAATCTTGCTGCAGATGCCGATTTTCATGTCACTGTATTTTGTGTTTATGGAAAGCGTTGAGCTGCGTAATGCACCTTGGATTGGTTGGATTACTGACTTATCATCGATGGATCATTGGTTTGTATTGCCACTGATTATGGGCGCAACGATGTACTTCCAGCAGATGTTGAATCCACAACCTGCAGATCCATTACAAGCAAAAATGATGCGTTTAATGCCAGTTGTTTTCACGGTGTTTATGTTGTGGTTCCCGTCAGGTTTGGTGTTGTACTGGATCGTGAATAACCTCTTGACCATCGTTCAGCAAAAATATGTCAATCGTCAGATTGAACGTTCATATCAGGCGAACGCAACAAGCTAAGATTTAAAAATAAACGCATCATTGGATGCGTTTATTTTATGATGTGGCTGTTAATGAAAACTGTTCAAGTAAACTATTTTCATTCATGATCCGCCCATATTGTTTGGCATTTATGTTGAGCAGGATGTGCGGATTTTTAGTCACTGCTTTTGGTTAATTCATCGTTAATGAGTCTAGTTATGTCAAATCGTCCAAATAGCACCACGATTGCAGCCATTGCAACGCCCTTAGGTCGTGGCGGTATTGGTGTAATTCGCTTGTCAGGTTCGAAGGCGGTCCAGATAACTGAACAACTGACTGGAAAACCGATTGCGCAAGCAAGACAAGCGGCATTTGCGCGATTCTTGGATGCTGATGTGGATGGTAGTCATGCGACCATTGATGAAGGTTTAGTCTTGTATTTCCCAGGGCCAAATTCGTTTACAGGCGAAGATGTGGTTGAGTTGCAGGGTCATGGCGGGATTGTGGTACAAAATGCCTTATTGGCGCGTTTGCTGGCCTTAGGAGCGACTGCTGCTGGTGCAGGTGAGTTTTCATCGCGCGCTTTTGCTAATGGCAAAATGGACTTGGTACAAGCGGAAGCGATTGCCGATTTAATTGATGCAGCAAGTAGCCAAGCGGCGCGTTCTGCGATTCGGTCGCTGCAAGGTGAATTTTCAACGCGGATTCAAACGGTTTTAGAACAGTTGATTCATTTGCGTTTGCACGTTGAAGCGGCGATTGATTTTCCCGAAGAAGAGATTGATTTTTTAGCTGATGGACGAATTTTGGCGTTGCTTGAACAAGTGATTGCGGCAATCAAAAGTGTCTTTGCTTCAGCACGCCAAGGTCAGTTGCTTCGTGAAGGACTGCAGGTTGTTATTGCGGGTAAACCGAATGCAGGTAAATCGAGCTTGCTGAATGCTTTAGCAGGCGTTGATCGTGCGATTGTGACGCATATTGCGGGTACGACGCGGGATGTATTGCATGAAAGGATTACCTTAAATGGATTACCGATTACGTTGACTGATACAGCAGGGCTGCGAGAGACGGATGATCTTGTTGAAATTGAAGGAATTCGACGCGCATACACGCAAATAGAACAGGCCGATTTGCTGTTATTGGTTTATGACTTGACCCAAGACACTGAACCGTTGGCGTTGGCGAAAGAGTTTTTTGAAGACGATTTGCATCACAATTTGGATAAAAAACGTTTGATTTTCATTGGCAATAAAGCAGATTTATCGACACACGACGTTGGCATTGGTGAGAAGGATGGTTTCCGACAAATCACCTTATCGGCCAAACAAAAACTCGGTATTGATGATTTAGTGCAATTGATTAGTCAGCAAGCAGGCTATCAACCTGAAGAAAACACTTTCATTGCGCGCACACGACATATCGATGCGTTATCGCGATGTTTGATCAGTTTAGATGATGCCAGAGTGCAGTTGGTTGATTATCGTGCTGGTGAGCTGATGGCGGAATCTTTACGGTTGTCTCAAAATGCATTGAGTGAAATTACGGGTGAATTCACTGCGGATGATTTACTTGGAAAAATATTTGGCTCGTTTTGTATTGGGAAATAGGTTTTCAATCTTGCATGTAAATTAAAAAAATGGCGCATATTGAATGCGCCATTTTTTTGTTCACTCAATGAATTTTTTGATGCGATCTAACAATGATTTTGGCGCAGGATTTTCTGATTTATATTCTAATAATTTGATCGTGCCATGAAGTTGTGCGAGTTGCTCATCTTTGATCGCAAGTTGTCTTTCTAACGATTCAATTCGGTCTAAACGTTCTCTTAAAAGTGTATTTACGAGTGTATCTTGCTGTATTGTCGATACGTCTTCGATACGTTTTTCATGTGTCACTGTTGTCTTGTTTCCAATTTCGCCATACACGCGAATGAGCTCGCTAAGATTCACTTTTCCATCATTATTTTGCGATAAAGTACCGCTATCTATTGCCTTGTACAATGTTGCTCTACTCTTGCCATAAAGTTTTGCAGCAGCGGAAATAGTCAAATTAGTCGGTGTATTCATGAATGTATCGCAGTGTATTTCTAAAAAATGTATCGATACAATAGACGATACACTTTTATATTTCCAGCATCAGTTATTTATATTGTTAGACAGGATTTAAAACAGTTTTAGGTCTACAAATATTACCATCGACAGGTGCTGTGATTATGAGGCATAACTGAACACGAATACGCCAAAAAAAACGAGCATTTGAAGTCGTACATACACGCCTGCATTACTTTTTTAAAATTTACGGATCAAATCTAATTATCAAATATTGAATTTAAGCCATAAAAAAGCAGTACCTAAGCACTGTTTTTTTGAACGTTAAAAATTATTTGCTATC
>JACMMY010000277.1 GCA_014378805.1 Moraxellaceae bacterium | reverse complement strand
GCGGCTGTTGGGACAACAACGGTATTGATTTTTTTTCAGACGCTGCCGACAGTCCATCCAATTGTGCTTCAATTTTGTACCAAATCTCCGTAGGTACAATTTGTGGCACCAACAAATGCGTTAAAGGATTTAATCGACGTTCCCACTTATGTGTCAGCGCGCGTAAATCAGGCTCTAGCTGAAGCCGTGACTGAAAACGCAGGCGTGCTGATGCCGATAACGTGCCTAGCACATATTGTGCAGCAATCAGATTCAAGGGTGGTTCATCTGCGTTAAAACTCGCATCATTGAGAGTCGTATTCATACTGCCCCCATACATTTTTTCAAGAAATCTAAACCGCGGCGAATCCACGTTTTAGCAGATCCCAGTGGAACTGTAAGATGTGTCGCAACCTGTTGATGGGTCATCCCATCAAAGAATGCCAAAGACACACATTGTCGTTGTTGATGATCCAAGCCATCCAAACACACAGTGAGCAATGCCTGATGATCTTGGTCAAGTACATGTGCCAGTGGATCATCTTTTTCCGATGCCATTGCATCTTCATCTAACAGTGGTAGTGTTTCCACAGGCGTACGACGAATGCGGTCAATGCATTTATTGCGGGTAATCGTCGATAACCACGTGCGTACCGAACCTCGCTCAATATCATATTGATCAGCGGCATGCCACAACGTCAGAAACACTTCTTGCAACACTTCTTCAGCAGCATCACGCTTGCGTAATAAGCGCAAAGCCACGGCAAATAATTGCGGAGACGCTTGGTCATACAGTTTACGGAAAGCATTTCGGTTGCCTTGGCCAATTTGTAACAACAGCGTACGCTCATCTAAAGTTTCTGCAGACATTATCCAGGTATCCAATTCAGATCAAAAATCCGTTGCGTCATCCATAGTAGTGCCAACACACAAGCAACCACGGAGCCACCCCTAAACATGACCTGACGATAGAACACTCGCTCTCTTAAAGCCAGTGCAATTGGAAAGAATATAAGAATGCAGGTAATTTGCCCCAGCTCGATGCCGAAATTGAAGGAAAAAAGCGCCATCATTCGCGTACCAGTCGTCAGCGGTAAATCGGTCAATGCACTTGCAAAACCAAAACCATGAATCAACCCAAAAATAAATGCCACCCGAATTTGCTTGGTTCCAAAAATCGGGAATAAATTACTTAAGGCTGCCAATGCAATCGAAAAGGCAATGACTGATTCGACCAGTTTGGAAGGTAATGAAATGACGTTCAACGCTGCCAAGGTCAAGGTGATCGAATGCGCAAGCGTAAATGCCGTGGCAATATAGAACGTATGGCGGATCGCTGTCATCGAAGACTGAACAGGAATCCACTGTTTATCTTTACGTATATAGACCGCAGGCAATAACAAACAGAGTAAAAAAAGCAAGTGATCATAACCACTTAAAATATGATGCGTGCCTTCTTTGACATAGGTTTTAAAGGTTTGTATAAGACCATTAGAGGCGCTTTCGGACGCATCGAGTGACGTGATACTCGGTGCGATCAGCCAAGTTCGTGTAGCAGATTTCAGTTGGTTCGCATCATGCACACTTAAAATCAAACGATGGCCACTATCCACATGTTGCAGTACCCGATAATCCAGCGCAGTCGCATTTTGGTCGCCACAATCTACCGCCAAATACATCACTAGATAGGATAATCCCGCGATTTTATCGAGCGCCAGTGGTTCACGCTGTGGATTCATGGTGCAGGCTGACGTGCCTGATTTCCATTGCAGGTCTTGGCTGAGTAAGGTGGCAATTGCACCCTGCTGTGCTTTGATAGCACCCCATGTAATCTGACGATTTTGATCGATTTCTAGTGGCACAAGTAACGATAAATCACGCACTGCAAGCCGATATTCCGCCGTAATTTTAGGCGTTTTATTTTGGGTTTGGGTTTCGATTGCCAAATAAGCAGTACTGAATTGATGAGCTTGTGCGCTATTAAAAAGATTCAACAGCACAAACCAAAATAAAACCGTCAATGTCAGTGCAACGACATTTTTAATCAACGCAAAAAAGGATTTTTGCATGATTAGCCTCCCGCCTTAATCGACTGTGCGAGTACCTGTGTCAGGTGCGGATATTCAAACCCTGTTTGCTTAATCCACGCATCAATCAACTTGAGATCAGGCAAACTGCGAGCGCGGATTGCCGCATTGGTATAGACGACGACATCCGCTGTTTCACGTTGTTTTTGCCAATTACTTCTGGCGAGATCAAGGGCTTTTCTGGGTGGATTGACCATCAGTGCATACATCGCTTGTTCACGCTGATGTGCTGTTTCGCCGCGCTCATTCCAAACGTTGATGCGTTCGCTCAGCAGTTTAAAGTCAGCCTGCGCATCTGGATGTTTGAGTTGTAATTCACTCATGACTAAGCGCAGTAACAAGGCATCATTATCTTTATGATTGAGCAGAAGCTGACGCGTTTGCGCCCATGCCCGATGGGCAAGCAACCAATCCGCACGCGCCGTTAATGAAGGCGCAGTATCAATATCAATTTGCTCAAACACTGATTTCGCAAGTACAGGATCATTCAAACGCAAGGCAATATCTGCCCGAATCAAATTTAACCAACGTTGCTGCTCGGCGTTTAAACCATTATTCGTTTGTGATAACTGCGTGAGCGTATCGCGGCTACTCACCAATTTTCCTGTCATATTATCCACTTGCGCAAGACAAGCAAAACGTAAAATCATCAAGCTCATATCGCGGATGCCATCACAGCCTTTGCGAGCCTCATCAAAACGCCCTTGAACTAAGTCAATAGAGGACAACATCAGCAGGCTATCAGGCTGATTCGGTATTTTTTTTAGAATTGCTTGTAATTCTTGTCTAGCATCATCAAATCGATGATTCGCTTGAGCAATATTGGCACGTAGCATCATGACTTGGGGTGAATTATCACGACGATAAGGCTCTAATAATGCCTCGGCTTGGCCGATTGAACGAGGATCACCTTGACTATATGCACGCGACATTAATGCACTAATTTGCGGCTCAATCACGCTAAAAGGTTGTTTGACGGACTTGTTCAACAGCTGTCGTGTTTGAAAAGTTGGACTGCCCACGGGCAAAGTATCAATCACGTCCGTATCACTGATTGGACGATAAGGCGCGGCATCACTGAAGGTAAAAATACCTAAGATAAAACTGATGGCAACTGCTCGTATTGTTGTTTTAATCGCAACGCGTTGTAGAGGCACTTTCCAGTCTAATCTGCTTTCTATTTGCCTCATTTGTCATGACTCCAGACAAATATGAATATGTATAAAGGTAGAGCACTTCCCGAACCCACTCGATTCGAGAAGTGTTGAACAAGGTATCAATAAAAAGACATCTTTGTTAGAACTTCACTGCTTGCGGCTCAGTGGTTTCTGGGGAGGTCTCAACAATCCGAGCCACTTCAATTGGATCAGAAGTCTCAGACATGGCCGTTGGGGTATCGGTTTGCTGACGCACGATCGTCACAAAAGCATCATCAGACGAAGGTCCGGGCGCAGGCGCAGGCGCCGGAGGAACGACTTGACCCTGATTGTTATTAGAACCATCACAACCAGAGACCAAGATCGTTCCTGCCAGTATCAATCCCATCGGTACAGCCAAAGCTAAACGCATGATATTTCTCCTTTATCAAGTCAACGCTTATGGTGAACCTGGGATAGGCGTAGTAAGATATGGGAACTTCGTATCAAACTGTGAAGAAGTTTGCAAAGCACCATCGGTGAAGTCGGTTGTGCCTGATGGCGCATCACTGGCTTTGCAACCGACTGCGGTATTCACGCCTGCAATCGTACAGACTTTACCCATCACCACACGCAGAGCGATATCAACCACATCATCGCCCGGACGACGACCATTCGGGAAACCTGCGTTATCGCCACCAATCACGCCTAAGCGTTTTTGCTGCGGTTGTGCAGCGGCAGGAATCGATGTGTTCAAACGTAATTGTTCAGAAGCAACCACGTTGGCTGGTTTATTGAGCGTTGGAATACCCGTCAAGAACGCCGCAACCAAATCGGTACGTGGATAGTTCGTCGGCGCTTTCACACCTGCACCACCAAACAAAATTTGTAGCAATGTCGGTAATGTTGGATTGGTGACATACGTTGCGAACTGCCCATCATTCATCGGCTGGCTGGCATTGAATTTATCTTTGTCTTTCAGACCGATGACCACTTCATTGACCAATGGCATACCGAGACGTGACACTTGAGTCCACGCGCCACCTTCTTTGGTTGCGGTTTTAATATCGCTCGCAGGCACAGGATTACGCAGTGCACCTTGGCGCAGGCTTGCAGTTGTCCAACCGCCAATAATCGGCTCACCTGCATTTGCTAAACAACTGACTGGCACTTCCAGCGCAATCGTGGTCACGTTTTTATCCGCCAACGTGTTCTTGCCTGCACTTTCTGTGTTGTTCGTTGAGCTTGATATAGGTGCAGCGATATTCACAAGGTCAAAAATCTGACCTACATTAATCGCAAACGAATCTTTACGTTGTCCAACGAACACCTTGCCTGTACCACAACCTGGGAAAGTAATCGGTTGAATAAAGCTGTTGGCATAGGCGGCATAATTAGGAATCGATTTATTCCCAACGTTATCAAATGGCTTTTTAAAGCTAGAACCGAGGACGGTGCGTTGACCCATACGGCGATTGCCTTTCACCATCGTGACACTGAAAGTCTCTGCGGTATTTTGCGCTGAACTACTGTCATTGGTAATCGCGCCAATGTTAGAAAGTGGCACAGACACCATGGTGCCATTGACAGGGACTTGTAAATCTTTCAACGATTGCTGAAAGCGAAATTGGAACGTTATGTCTTCTTTTGCATCGCCGTTATTATCAACTTCGATTTCATACAATGCATTTGGATCAAGCGAAAAATAGTTTGGACCACCGTAAGAATCTTGTAATGGCAAATAGTTGGCAATCAAGGTCACATAACCTGCACGCCCTGATTCATAACTGTTAAACATATAGAAGTCAGTACCATCGACTTTAGGGGTCTTGGTAATGCTGGGTGCTTCTCGATGGCTGGATGCCATTGCGGTAAAACTGCCTGTCGCCATCAATACTGCGACGGTAAGGCACGTAAGTTGACGTTTCATTTTTTATATCCTTTTAAGGGGTAATAAGATTAATTTTTGTTCAATCTACAACAAGGTTGATACTACACGCCTGAGTGTCTAAGTCACTCCTATAATTACGAAACTAATACCCTTTTGGATTCAAAAAAATAAAATTTATTTTTTTATTAATAGTAAATTATTTATTTTATTATATTAATCAACTAGATAAGAAAATAAACAGATTTTTTTATTTTACACACCCCACGCCCCTTTTGATAGGCTCAACAAAAAGTTGGACGATCAAGGACATTGAGCCAGTCGAAGTATGGGGAAATGACCCTAAATGGTTTTTTCAAAGAAAAGATCAACAGTCCTAAGTCCAAAATAGGATTTTTATTATTTTCAAGACACACTAAACCTTACATCCAGCTTTTTAAAAACCCATGTTGATGAACTGGATGCACCGCAAGAAAATCACGGGTATGTTTAACGTGTTCTTCGTGATCATCGATATCGATTTGTCCACGCAGCAATTGCCAGCGCAAATAAACCAACCACGTATTCAACACATCACCTTCGCAGTATTCTTTCAGTTCATGCCATTGCCCTGCTTGCACTTGACTGCTGACATCCGCACCGCTGATGCCCTGCTTGCCTGGAAAACCAAAGAGTTGTGCAATATCATCCAGACGCTGAAAATTACGGTTATTAAACAGCGCCATCGCATCCATCAGATCGGTATGCCGCGCATGGTAGCGGTTTTGGTAATTGTCATAGCGGCGACCCGAGTCATGCTCGCCTTGATCGAGAAAACGTGGTGCGGATAACTTGTGAACCATCGCACGATAGAGCAATACAGGCACATCAAAACCTGCGCCATTCCAGCTGACCAACGTTGGAAAATGTTTATCAAACACGCCTAAGAAACGCGCTATGATGTCGCGTTCAGACAAATCCTGCTGGCTGAATGAAAATAGCTTCATTTCACCCGAACCAATCCACAATCCCGAAATACAGACGATTTCATGAAAGGGTAAACGCGGAAAATCCGTGCTGCCATCATAGCGACCCAACGCTTCAGTGCGGCGTAAATGCGATAACGCTTGCAACGCCTCATCGGTTCGCAAATCCAAGCCATTCATGCGCTGACCCGCCTTTACATCTGGCACTGTTTCAATATCAAATACTAAAATCGGCTGATTCATGTTGTACATCCCTTTATCGATAATTGCCTCAGAGCAATTGAACGGCAACTAAGTTTCATCAATCACAGAATACAAGCCCGTAGACAGATAACGATCACCGCGATCACAGATAATACAGGCTATCACCGCGTTTGGATTTTCTTCGGCAACTTTAATGGCTGCCCATGCTGAACCCCCTGATGAGACACCCGCAAAGATGCCTTCATGACGCGCCAATTGACGCATGGTTTTTTCAGCATCAATCTGTTCAATGTCAATGATTCGATCAAGGAATTCTGGTTTAAAAATCGTCGGTAAATATTCTTTCGGCCAGCGCCGAATGCCCGCAATGTGCGCACCATCTGCAGGTTGTAAACCGATAATTTGAATATCAGGATTTTGTTCTTTTAAATAACGTCCAACCCCCATGATTGTGCCAGTTGTGCCCATTGAGCTGATGAAATGGGTGACTTTTCCTTCAGTTTGCTGCCAAATTTCTGGACCTGTGGTTCGGTAATGCGCATCCGAATTATCGGGATTACCGAATTGGTTGAGCACCCGACCTTTGCCTTCTGCTTGCATTTTCAAAGCCAAATCACGCGCGGTTTCCATGCCTCCGCCTTGCGCTGACACTTCAATCAATGTTGCGCCATACGCTAACATCGCATCCTTGCGCTCTTGCGTTGAATTATCAGGCATAATCAGGATCATACGATAACCGCGCATTGCCGCGACCATTGCCAATGCGATACCTGTATTGCCACTGGTGGCTTCGATAAGCGTATCGCCAACCTTGATTTCACCGCGCAGCTCGGCCTGCATGATCATATTATAAGCAGGACGATCTTTGACAGAACCCGCAGGATTATTGCCTTCGAGTTTCGCTAAAACAGTGGCTTGGGTATGATGCGCTAGACGCTGTAAACGAACGAGCGGCGTGTTACCAATGGTGTATTCCATCTTTTGTTCAATGCTTTTATCAGTCATCATGCTATTTAATCGTGGTTGATGAGGTACGAATTCTATCGGCATCGAAAGCCTTGCGGTGAGCAATTTGAAATTGACACACATTCCGATGTTTGTGGATTTGCATTGTAGAGAAAAAATTAAGGATGTGCACTGGTAGGTTAATATCGTTTGAAAGGTGATTTCTCACGATAAGCCCTTTAGAATGCATAAGCGCGCATAACAACATAAAATCAAACGACAATACAGATGTGCATGACTGCCACCCAAACTTTTCACCATATAAGGAATCGTGCATGACCTCTCCGCACAAACGCTGGTTACATCGTTTAAGCATCCAAAATGCTTACGGGCAACTGATCATGCTGATTTTTATTCCCATCGCATTATTGACCATTATTGGTACAGCCATTGTCATTTCTGAAACCAATCGCTCAGCCAGTGCAGAACAACGCAGTCGTGCCGAAGCAGTTTTAGCCCGTTATCAGCGCGCTGCACATCTTCTGATTAAAGTATTAGAACAACCTGATGGCTCTAATACCGCGCGAGGTATCCTGCAAAACATTCTCGGTGAAGAAAATGTAAAACGTGCGGGATTAGTCGATAACAATCAAATTGCACGATTGGCGATTGGCTACAACGCGAACTCTGCTTGGCCAAAATTTAAAGTCAACCGCCAAGCCTTTGGACCACTTGAAAGTAGTGTGGGCAGTAGTTATGGATTATTAGTTGGTTATGCAAGTGATGCACCCATTTGGCTAGTGATCGACATGGATAATAAACCACTGGCGCTGGCTCAGTATAGAGTCTGGTCGGTGTTGATTATCACGGGACTGATCACACTGATGATGTTATTACTCTGTCTGAGTTTCTATTCAACGCGCTGGATTTCACCTATCCACGAATTGCGGATGCACCTTCAGCGGTTGTCTATTAACACCCTCAACCAACCGATCGAAACCAGCAGTTACGGCGGCGAAATGCGTCTACTCCAAAAAGATTTTGGGTATTTCTTACGCCGCTTGCACGGTAGTGTCCAAGAACTCCAAGCGCATAACGAACAAACCGAAGACGACTTGCGCCAAACGCTAGATACCATTGAAATGCGTAATATTTCTTATCGAAAAGCACGAGATAGCGCTCTACAAGCCAGTTCAACCAAATCGGTATTTTTAGCCAATATTAGCCATGAACTTCGCACGCCTTTAAATAGTATTGACGGCTTTATTAACCTCCTATCACGCCGTGGCGAGTTGTCCGACGAACAGCGGGTTTATGTACAAACGATTCGTAAATCGAGCGCGCACTTATTGGCGTTAATCAACAATGTCTTAGATTTTTCTAAAATTGAAGCGGGTAAATTAATTCTCGAAAAAGCACCGTTTAATTTAGAAGAAACCGTATTCGATGTGATGGATATGCTCGCGCCACTTGCCAACGAAAAAAATCTCAACATTGCCGTTTACTATTATGATGATGTACCGCGTACGGCGAATGGCGACGCATTACGCTTGCGGCAAATCTTGACGAACCTCGTCAGTAATGCGATCAAGTTTACTCAGCAAGGCGAAATCATTATCCGCGTGCGACTGGAAACACCCACTCAGCATCAGCGGAGCCACCAGCATTTAATCCACTTCTCTGTGCAAGACAGCGGTACAGGACTCAACGGTAACAGTAAAGAGACGCTATTCCAATCCTTTCAACAAGGTGATCCGTCCGTCACTCGTCAATATGGCGGCACTGGTTTAGGACTCGCTATTGTGCGCCAACTAACGCAACTGATGGGCGGCGAAGTGGGCTGTGAAGACAATACCGAACTGGGTGCAACCTTTTGGTTTACTGCGCTGCTGGGCGTAGCCCATGAAACTCCTGTCGATTGGCCGCAATTAGGCGGACGACGCGTACTCGCTTATTTAGAACATCGTGCCAGTTTCAATGTGCTACGCGCCTATCTTGCCCATATTGATGTTCAACTTGAACACGCCAGTTCGCTGCCGGATTTGTTTGGTCGATTGACTGATTTTGAACAAGAAACACAAGGTCGAGGTTGGGTCATCGTCGATGTCGATGCCAATGACACCCCTGCACTACTGCGCGAAATTCGAACGCGTTATAGTGGTGAACTCGTCGTTTATGGCTATCAAATGAGTATTGATCCCTCGATTCTAAACAACTATCACGCACGTGCGTTGTACCAACCAGTGAGCCGCGAAGGGTTACTCTGCGCATTACAACCCAAATGTCAGAGTAATCAGGTCAATGCACCTAAGTTTGAAGGGAGCAATCTGCATGTGTTAGCTGTGGATGATCACGCGCCAAATTTGATGGTTTTAGATGCCTTGCTCGGCGATTTGGGCGTGCAAACTATTTCGGCATCAAGCGGTTTAGAGGCGATTGAAATGATTCAATCGCGGCTCAATCCCGATTCGCCAGAAGCGCCGTTTGATCTGGTGTTTATGGATATTCAAATGCCACGGATGTCTGGACTAGAAGCAGCGCAGCGCATTCGGACGCTTGAAGCAGAATATACAGCACACTATCAAATCGATCAGCACACGCCAATTATTGCACTCACTGCCCATGCACTCAGTGATGAACGTGATAATTTACTTGCGGCGGGAATGGATGATTATTTTAGCAAACCCATTCAGCACACCCAATTGGTGCATATCTTGGAACGCTGGACAGGTCATATCAATGATGAAAATAGCAATCTGCAAACCGTCAGTGATCTTGATCTAGATGCAAATCCAATCATTGATTGGCAATTGAGCCTCAAACTGGCAGCAGGAAAAGTAGATTTGGCGCGGGACTTGCTTCGTATGTTGGTTGAAGCATTGCCGACCGATAAAACTGAGCTCATTGCCAGTTGGGAAAATAGAGATTTCGAAGCACTTTTAGCCCATGTCCATCGTTTACATGGCGGCAGTCGTTACACAGGAACGCCCACTTTACGTCAAACCACAGGCAGCATTGAGCGGGCATTAACGATTGCTTATAAAGCAGGTTTACTGACTTTAGAGGAATCTCAAGTCCAAATAAAAACGGAACAAACTACAAGTTTTTATGCCATGATCGATGCCATCGATGCGGTTTTAGCCTATCCTTTTGAACAGATCGACATGGAGTCACACTAGGCACTTCTTTGTGACAACCAGTACTCACTTGCACGGTAAAACGTATAGGGACATCACCTGCTATGCTGATTTGGTTTATATTTTTGCTCTATCCAGCATCATTACTCATGTTGGCTACACGGTTGCATAGGCGAGTCAGTTTGGTCATTATGTTGCTGACACAAACATTATTATTAGTCGGTCCATTGGCTCGTTTTTTGTTGGGTGAGCCCGCTTTTACAGGGATTGAAAATAGCGTGCTGATCCTCGCCATTTTTGTATTCTTAGGTTTATTATTGGGCTGGCCGATTACCGAACTACTTCGGCGCTACCTCGATCGTCGCCGAGAAACAATTACAAGCACGATTATTTTACCGCAGGCTTTTCGTAGTGCACTGTTTGCCACCGTCATCACTACGTTTCTTAATTTATGCTGGCAACAACTCCCACTGGGTTGGCCAATTTACAATAAACTGCTCGGCAACTGGTTCGGTATCGTTCCGACGCGCGCGATTTTAGGGGTTTGCTTAATTGTTGGACTCATCTGTCTACCGAAATATCTACGCTTGGTTCTTTATCGCCGTTAAGATCGAGTAAAATATTTAAATCACTTGCCCTCTCTCTTAGGATGCCGCGCATGTCACTTGTTTTCTTGCAAAAAAAAGGCGCGATTGCGACCGTTCAACTGAATCGTCCAGAAAAACGTAATGCGATGAGTTTTGCTTTATTACGCGAATTGATCGTTACCGCTCGCACCATTCGCAATGACAGATCCATTCGCGTAGTGATTCTGACGGGTGTTGGTGAATCCTTCAGTGCAGGCATTGATTTAACCGATTTAAATAGCAAGAAAAACGCCATCGTCGCCGTCTGGGAACTCCTCAAACCGGGTCAAAGTCTGTTTCAAAAAGCCTTTCTCGTCTGGCGTGATCTTCCTGTCCCTGTGATTGCCGCACTTCATGGGCATTGCCTCGGTGCGGGAATGCAATTGGCACTTGCAGCAGATATTCGTATTGCCACCCCGACTTGTAAATTGTCCATTATGGAAAGTCGTTGGGGGCTTGTACCAGATATGGGACTGACGCAAACATTGAAAGGGATTATTCCTGTTGATGTCGCGAAAGAACTAACCATGACAGGTCGGATGCTAACAGGAAAAGAAGCCGAAAAACTCCATCTCGTCACGCATCTTGCCGCTGATCCATTGGCAGCCGCTGAAACGCTTGCGCAAGAGCTCCTGACTCGCTCACCTGATGCATTGCTCGCAGGAAAACGGGTGTTAGATGCCATGTCTCACCAACCCACTCGCGCGCTGCGCTTAGAAAAAATCTGGCAACTAAAACTGCTCTTCAGCAAAAATCGCCAAATTGCGATGCGTAAAGATAAGAAGCCAGAACTGGAATATCAACCACGTCAATATCGTTAAATTTCACGAAAAACTCCTCGCCCTTCAAGGGGGAGGCTGGGAGGGGGATGGTTTTTAAAGTTCAAAAGCATCCCCATTGAAATCTTCCCCTTCAAGGGGAAGATTTCAAAGCAAAAGCGCTGAAATATTATTTAAAATGAGTATAAAAAACAGCTATGAACATCGCATTCCTCGGCATGGGTTTAATGGGCAGTCGCATGAGTCTGCGATTGCTCAATGCAGGTTTTGCAGTGCATGTTTGGAATCGCACATCAAATGCGGCGGGCCCTTTAATTGCACAAGGCGCACAGCCTTTAACCAATCTCGATAATCTTTCATCATTTCAAATCATCGCACTCTGTCTTGCCAATGATGAAGCCATTCAATCTGTCACGCAGACATTACTCGAAAATATCCAACCACATCAAATCATTATCGACTTCTCCAGCAGTTCGGTCGAACTCACCCAAACACTCGCAGCCCAAGCTCATGCCAAAGGCGCGCATTGGATTGATGCGCCTGTTTCTGGCGGCGTCATGGGCGCTGAACAAGGCACATTGGTGATTTTTGCAGGGGGTGATGGAGAAGTGATTCAGCAACTCTCACCTTTTTTCGCGCCGCTTTCGCAACGCGTCACCCATATGGGCAACAGTGGCAGCGGTCAAGCGACCAAAATCTGCAATCAACTCATCGTTGCCGCAACCAGTACGCTGATTGCTGAAGCGATTGCGCTGGCGGCAAAATCTGGCGTCGATACCACACTACTCGCTCCTGCTTTAGCAGGCGGTTTTGCAGACTCCAAACCGTTCCAAATCCTTGCACCGCGCATGGCGACACAGAATTTTGAACCCGTACAATGGAAAGTCCAAACCTTAAAAAAAGATCTGACTAACGCCATTCAGCTTGCGACCACACACGGTTTAACCTTGCCTGTGGCTGATCGTGCATTACAACAGCTCCATAAACACACAAAAAATGGCTTTGCGACAAATGACCTATCAAGCATTATTAAAGTGATCGAATCTTAATTCAAAAGACTGTAGTATTTTTAACATCAAAGATCACTGAGCCTGTCAAAGTGAGGCGGCATAAAGACACCGCATATTTCGACAAGTTTAATGAGCTAATTTCCAATTAAGAATAGCTATCTTCGAGCCTTATATGCCTCAATTCTCCGCCAATTTATCCATGTTATTTACCGAAGTGCCTTTGATTGAGCGTTTCTCGCTGGCACGCCAGCATGGTTTTGAAGCGGTTGAGATTCAATTTCCCTATGAACTCACGCCTGAGCAAATTCAAGCGGAACTTCAGCAACATCAACTCAAGCTGATTTTAATCAATATTCCTGTCGATGACTTGATGCAGGGCGGCGATGGTTTGGCGTGCGTTCCCAGCCGCGAACAGGCCTTTCGACAAGCCGTGTATGAGGCCGCACATTATGCTCGCGCCTTGAATGTACCGCGCGTCAATGTCCTTGCTGGACGTCAACCGCTCGACATTGATCTTTTGCCGTGTCTGCATGTTTTAGTCGCCAATTTACGCTTTGCGATGGATGTGATGGGTGGTGCGAATATTGATGTGGTGTTCGAAGCGGTAAATGGCATCGATATGCCACGTTTCCTGATTCAAAATATTGTTCAGATGCAAGAAATCTTGGAAGCGGTGAATACGCCTAACATTCATCATCCGCTGAAAATGCAATTCGACTGCTATCACATGGCGATGATGGGTGAGGATTTGTTTGAAGGTCTGAGTGAAAACATCCATCAGATTGGTCATATTCAATTCTCCGACTGCCCGAATCGCCATGAGCCGAGTACGGGGAATATTGATTATAAAAATGTGTTTAGTTTAATTGATGCGCTGGATTATGACGGTTACTGCGGCGCGGAATATCGTCCGTCGAAGTCGACTGAACTGACGTTGGATTGGATGAATTGGGCAACGAATGGATAGGTTGAGTTCAATTAAATAATAAATAAGTAAGTAGCACTCAGTGCTATACTAATTAAAGAGTAAAAAAACTTTGTCAACAAGTCGCGTTTTCAAAACCGCATGGTTTTCCAAAAGAGCGAAGAAGTCAGCGATTAGCGACTCAGAGCTTTGTGCAGCGATCAAGCAAGTCATGCAAGGTCAAGCGGATAATTTAGGCGGGGGTGTATTTAAGAAACGCTTAAATAACAATATGCATCGTTCGATTATCCTTGCTAAAGGTGAGCACTTTTGGGTATACCAATATTTGTTTGCCAAGAAGGATTTAGATAACATCGATGAGGGTGAGTTATTGGCTTTTCGTCAACTCGCCAAAAGTTATGCAGAGCTAACCACCGCACACGTTGATGAGTTAGTCAGAATCAATGAGTTTATGGAGATATGCCATGACAGTTAAAAATAAATTTAAGAGCGAGGCTTTCGAATCTATTCATCGTTCTGCGAATGCGCTGCTCAACATTGGCGTCATCGATAAAACGACGATGCGGCAGTTTGACGACTCCTGCTTACAAAAACCTCATCTACTTGCGCCCGCAGAGATTAAGCACATCCGCGAATCTAATAAAGTAAGCCAGCCTGTCTTTGCTAAATACTTGAACACCAGTGAATCAACCATTCAAAAATGGGAAGCTGGCACAAAACGTCCAAGTGGTATGGCGCTAAAGTTACTCACTATTGTTGAGAAGCATGGATTAGGGATGCTTACATAACTACGCATACTTAATCGCCAACCCGAGTTTTAAAAGATCATATGCCTGAACGAGACTATTCCGAGGACGAGAACTACTATTCTCAAGGCTTTGAGCGTGATGGGGTGGTTTCTATTTGGCTTGAGCTTGCAAAGCATCAAGAAGAATCCGAGGATGACGCTCTTCAAGATTGCTGTGGGGTCGGTTATTACAATTTGGATCATCAAGAAACAAATTATCTAGATGAAGTAGCTCACTTAGACCAACTTTTCGCCGATATTTCATATTCTGATTCTTTTTCTAAACCCCCAATCAGTAAAGCGAAGAGCATGGGAATTGAGTCTGCATATTGGGTGCTTGCACAATTCAATTTTGCTTATGATCCATCAAGAGTCAAACGAGAGCCCACTAACGAGCTTGTTTTTATAGGTTTTTTTTCTTACTCCACTACACAGTCTAACTTCGGACTCAATAAGTCCAACAACTCATTGGATTAAAATAATTTTTTTGTGGTTTTACAAGAACGACATTCACCTACCCGTTGGGTTTCGCTCCTCAGCGCTAACCTTACTAAGAAGAAAAATAAACCTTTAACATAAAAGTGCAATAAGCCAAAAACTTATTGCACTTATTGAACCAACTCACCCCAACATCACCTTCAACCGTTTCACCAACGCCTGATTCTGCTCTGCCGTTCCAATCGTAATCCGCAAAAACTCGCTGATTCTCGGCTTAACAAAGTGACGCACGATAATGCCGTCTTCACGTAATCCCTTCGCAAGCTCTACTGCCTGATGCTGCGGATGACGCGCAAAAATGAAATTCGCAGTCGATGGCAAAGTCTCAAAACCTAAATCACTCAGCTCACCCACCAAAACCTCACGCAAACCAATCAACGTCTGACAAGTCGACTGAAAATACGCCTCATCTTCAAACGACGCCACACCACCGACAATCGCCAAACGATCTAACGGATAGGAGTTAAAGCTGTTCTTCACCCGTTCCAGTGCTTCGATCAAATGCGCTTGCGCGAACACCATGCCGATGCGTAAACCCGCTAACGCACGCGATTTAGATACCGTTTGACAGACCAACAAGTTATCAAACTGGCTCACCAAACTAATCGCCGACACACCACCAAAATCAATATACGCCTCATCAATCACAACAACTGAATCGGGATGATTCGTCAGTAATTGCTCGATCTGATCAAGACCGAGCAATACGCCCGTTGGTGCATTTGGATTGGCGAGGATGATGCCACCATTCGGAATGTTGTAATCATTGATATTGATCTGGAAGTGGTCATCCAGTGGGATTTGCACTGTATTGACTTCATACAACTGGCTATAAACAGGATAAAAACTATAGGTAATATCTGGATATAACAGCGGTTTTTCTTGCTTGAAGAACGCCATAAACACATGCGCGAGCACTTCGTCTGAGCCATTCCCCAAAAATATCTGATTGGTTTCTAAACCATGATATTTCGCAATTGTTTGCTTCAGCACACTGGCATCAGGATCAGGATAAAGGCGAAGTGCATCACCATCATTGCCGAGTGCCGCGATAATCGCTTCACGCACACGCGGTGACGGTGGAAATGGGCTTTCGTTGGTATTGAGTTTGGTCAAATTACTGAGCTTTGGTTGTTCACCCGGCACATAAGGCACAAGTTCACGAACCAATGGACTCCACAGGCGTTGATTCACGCTTTGATTAGAAGCAGTCATTCTGCACCTCCTACACGATAGCGTGCTGAACGCGCATGCGCATCCAAGCCCTCTTGTTGCGCCAAAATATCCGCTGCTTGTGCTAAAGGCTTGCTGCCCGTCGGTGAGCAATGAATGATACTGCTGCGTTTTTGGAAATCATACACACCCAGCGGCGAGGAAAAACGCGCTGTGCCAGAGGTTGGTAAAACGTGGTTCGGCCCCGCACAATAATCGCCAATCGCTTCAGGCGTATGGCGTCCCATAAAAATCGCACCCGCATGACG
>JACMMY010000276.1 GCA_014378805.1 Moraxellaceae bacterium | reverse complement strand
TGAAAATTCTTTCTAATAACCCTAATTGGCTGCATTAGCTAAAAACGAAAAACTGCCATCTCAATATAGCCGTGGCGGTTTTTTGTTTTGCAATTTAAGTCTTAAAACGGTTTAAACAAACAAATCACCTTCCGCCATTTTGTCCTTCAACAATTGTGATGGTGTAAAGCGTACGCTATATTTCATCGCTAATTTTTCAGCGCGTTTAACCGTTTTGTCCAAATCGTATTAATTCAAATACTGTATCGCACCACCATTTTCACCTTGCAAAACCAATCACTTAGTCATGATACTCCAGATTATTTTAAATACGATGCGTGATTTCTATGCTTTGACCTGTTGGTAAACGTCATGTTGTAGTCGATTTTTAATAGTGAATGGTGAGTTCATATTAATGAATGTTTAGGTGTTGCTGAATAATGCTGCTTTGGTACACTATTTTGGTGGGTAATTTATTAAGTTTGCGTCTTTAGTTTTTCTTCTACTCACAACCATGTCAAGGTTAAGCGCTATGGCAGTAGATTTATCTCATAAGGGTAATAAACAGTATTTAGCATCCAAAACTTGTAACGTCTGCAAGCGTCCATTTAGTTGGCGTAAAAAATGGGAGAAAAACTGGGAGCATGTTAAATATTGTAGCGAAGCCTGTCGAAAGCTCAAAAAAAAAATTGCTGTGGTTGACTAACAACCTCCGCACACATGATTCTTTTTATTGGCAACACATGAGTCCGCAAGATCAAGTCGTTGCAGTGTATTGCATCGAGCCTACTTGGTTACAAGCAACTGAGTGGGGCTGGAAAAAGATGGAAGTGTTTCGGGCTCAATTTTTACTAGAAACCTTGATCGATCTACAGCAGCGGTTAGCTGATTTTAATATCGCTTTATATGTCTTTATGACTTCGTCAGTTGAGGTTATTCCTTTACTTCATGCACAGTTCGATTTTGATACGATACTGTGTCAGCAGCACTGGACCAAAGAAGAAACGCAGCGCGAAGACTTCATCAAACAAGCACTACCTCAGGTAAAGTGGCTACAGGATTACGACAGGTTATTAATTCAGCCGCAGCATTTACCTTTTGCTGTAGCTGATATCCCGAACGTATTTACCAAATTTAGGCTGGCGGTTGAAGCCAATTTAATCATAAATCCGCCAACTGATGACGCCATACGGTTAAATTCGTTGACATTATTGCCATACAGCTCAGCCATTCCAAGTATTACTGATTTGGGATATCACCCTTTTACGGTGGACGTGCGATCAGCCTGTAAAATAAAAGGCGGCGAGCAAGCAGCACTTAATCATGTCCAAAATTATTTGTGGGAACAACAACACATACTGCGCTATAAACTGACGCGAAATAGACTGATTGGTGCGGACTATAGTAGTAAATTTTCGCCGTGGCTAGCGAACGGTTCATTGTCGGTGCGAACTTTGTATCAGCAGCTCCGTTTGTTTGAGCAGCAAGTGTCAGCCAACGAATCTACGTATTGGATGTTTTTTGAGTTATTGTGGCGTGACTATTTTAGCTATATTAGTCTTAAATCAGGGAGCGCATTGTTTAAACAACAGGGGATTCTCTCGATTCAGCATTCGTGGTTTTCGGACAGTGAGTTAACCAAGCAGTGGATTAGCGGTTACACCGAATACGATTTTGTGAACGCGAATATGATTGAACTGGGAAAAACTGGCTGGATGAGTAATCGTGGTCGTCAGAATGTGGCCAGTTATTGGGCTAAAGAGAAACAACAAGATTGGCGAATTGGCGCAAGTTATTTTGAAGCGATGCTGATTGACTACGATGTACATTCTAACTACGCCAATTGGAATTATTTAGCTGGGGTAGGCAATGATCCGCGTAATCGTAAATTTAATATTCATACCCAAAGAGAGCGCTATGATCCGCAAAGCGCATATTGTGACTTATGGTTATCCTGTAGGGCTTAAGTCAATATGATCATCAGATTGGTCTTAGGCGATCAGCTTAATATAGAGCACAGGTGGCATAAACAACCCATACAACATTTACGTATATGTGATGATGGAGCTGACAGCTGAGGTTAATCAGCTCGATATACATATCCAAAAGGTCGTTGGTTTTTTTTACTGCCATGCGTCATTTTGCAGCCACATTGACCCAGTGCGGCGCCTATTGTTATTTCACACAAATTTATCCTTTGCGATCAATAGTCAATGTCTAATGGACAGGTCAGTCGCGTATGCACTGTGTCAGTCAGTGTGCTCAAAACTCATTGTCAAACGCCTACGCACATTATCCGCGTGGGTAACTTGTATTTTAAATCGTTTAGTCGAAGGTTGAACTTGATGTAATTCAATTCCCCCATTTAAAGCGCACGATTGCAAGACTAGACATGATTGATAGGCTTGTTAAATTTGATATTCGAAGACTAAAAAGCCGCCATTTCAATAAAAATGACGGCTTTTTCAGATCAATGACTTCAATTTAACTTAAACAAACAATTCACCTTTTGCCGCTTTGTCTTTCAACAATTGCGGTGGGGTAAAGCGTTCGCCATATTTCGTCGCTAATTCTTCAGCGCGTTTAACCGCTTTATCCAAACCGTATTGATTCAGATACTGAATCGCACCACCCGTCCACGGTGCAAAACCAATCCCGAAGATTGAACCGATGTTGGCGTCTTGTACCGATTCCAGAACGCCTTCTTGCAAACATCGAACGGTATCGAGTGCTTGAACAAACAGAATGCGATCTATCATCTCTTGTTCGCTGATGACCACTTCTGGTTTCAGCCATTGTGATAATCCAGCCCATAGATGTTTTTTGCCACCTTCTGGATAATCGTAGAAACCTGCACCAGCTGCTTTACCTTTACGATTATGATCGTGGATCAAACTCTTAGTTAAAGCTTCTGAGGCTTGAATTGGTAGATCCTTACCTTCTGCTTGCAAGTCTTTACGAGTTTGGTCGGTAATGTGTTCAGTTAAACTCAAGCTCACTTCATCTTGAATTGCAAGTGGGCCGACTGGCATACCTGCTTTGAGTGCAGCCATCTCAACACGTGCTGGATGAATACCCTCGGCAACCAAAGACAAGCCTTCATTCACAAATGTACCAAACACACGACTCGTGAAGAAACCACGGCTATCGTTGACAACGATTGGTGTTTTGCCAATTTGTTGTACATAGTCGAATGCACGCGCCAATGTTTCTGGGCTAGTGTCTTTGCCTTTGATGATTTCAACGAGTTGCATTTTGTCAACTGGACTGAAGAAATGCAGACCAATGTAATGAGTTGCATCTTTGCTTGCTTTAGATAAACCCGTAATTGGAAGCGTTGACGTATTCGATGCCATGATACCGCCAGCAACCAGAAGAGCTTCAGCTTCTTGAGTGACTTTTGCTTTGAGATCACGGTTTTCAAAAACCGCTTCGATGATCAAGTCACAACCAGTCAAGTCGGTAGCATCAGCAGTCGCAGTGATGTTTGCCAAGATTTCATCTTTTTTCTCAGCCGTTAAGCTGCCACGAGAAACGCGTTTTTCTAGCAATTTTTGGCTATAGTTTTTGCCTTTTTCAGCGGCTTCGCTGGATACGTCTTTCAATACAACTTGCATGCCTTTGATAGCGGTTGAGTAAGCGATACCGCTACCCATCATACCCGCGCCGAGGACACCCACTTTAGTGGCTTTCCACGGAGCAATGCCTGCTGGTCGGCTGTGACCTGCTTTGATAGCATTTAATTGGAACCAAAATGTTCCAACCATGTTTTTTGCAACTTGACCGGTAGTGATCTGCACAAAATAACGGGATTCAATCCGCAGTGCAGTATCCACATCGACTTGTGCACCTTCAGCAGCGGCACTCATGATGGCTTCAGGAGCAGGGTAGCAGCCTTTGGTTTTATCACGTAGCATTGCAGGTGCAATCGCCAGCATTTGAGCGACCGCAGGGGTACGTGGGTCACCACCCGGGATTTTATAGCCTTTCACATCAAACGGTTGTTGTGATTTAGGCGTTGCTTTAATCCAATCACGTGCTTTTTGCAATACTTCATCCATGGTCGTGCCAGTGTCATGCACTAAACCTAGACCAACTGCTTTTTTCACATCAAACTGTTTACCTTCCATGAGGAATGGAAATGCAGTTTGTAGACCTAATAAGCGAACCATACGGACAACACCGCCGCCACCCGGTAATAAACCCAGAGTCACTTCAGGAAGACCAAATTTGATTTTTGGATCTGCCAACGCAATGCGACGATGTGTTGCAAGTGCAATTTCCCAGCCGCCGCCAAGCGCCGTTCCGTTCAATGCAGCAACAACAGGTTTACCCAAAGTTTCGATGGTACGCATATCGGATTTAAGTGCTTCTAAGCCCGTAAAAAACTCTTGTGCATGTTCAGGTTGGATTTTGATGATTTCATCTAAATCTCCGCCAGCAAAAAAGGTTTTCTTTGCTGAAGTAATAATCACGCCGGCTAAGTCAGTTTCTAGTTTCAATTTTGCAGTGACTTCATGCAGGCTGGTATGAAATTCAGCGTTCATGGTGTTTGCAGATTGACCTGTTGAATCGAGTGTCAACGTGACGATATTGTCTTGATCTTTGTTGTATTTAATTGCGCTCATTCAATATTCTCCTTAAACGACTTCAATGATGGTTGCGATGCCCATGCCGCCGCCAACACATAATGTTGCTAAGCCACGTTTTTTACCTTGACGTTCAAGTTCGTCCAGTAAGGTACCGATAATCATTGCGCCTGTTGCGCCAAGTGGATGACCCATTGCAATTGCGCCGCCATTCACGTTTACTTTTTCTGCTGGCACATTCAGTTCAGTGATAAAGCGCATCACAACCGCAGCAAACGCTTCGTTAACTTCAAACAAATCGATGTCATCAATTGTTAAGCCCGCTTTCGCCAAGGCTTTACGTGCTGCAGGTGCTGGACCCGTCAGCATGATGGTTGGATCAGTACCGACTAATGCTGTTGCGATGATCTTTGCACGAGGTTTGATGCCCATTTTTTTACCAGCAGCTTCAGAACCGATCAAAACCAATGCCGCACCATCAACGATACCTGATGAGTTACCCGCATGATGGACGTGGTTAATTTTCTGAGCCTCTGGGTACTTTTGTAAGGCAAGCGCGTCAAAACCCATGTTTCCCATCATTTCAAAACTTGGCGCTAAACTTGCCAATTTCTCAGCTGTGGTTCCAGCACGAATAAATTCATCTTTATCGAGAATCGTGATACCCGCGTGATCTTTTACTGGAACGATTGATTTATTAAAATAACCAGCCGCTTGTGCCGCTGCTGCTTTGGCTTGTGAATTTGCAGCAAAATTATCTACATCAGTACGGCTATACCCATCCAATGTTGCAATTAAGTCGGCGCCAACACCTTGTGGAACAAAACCTGATTTAAGATTGGTTTCAGGATCGAGTGCCCATGGACCGCCATCCGAACCCATTGCAATACGTGACATTGACTCAACGCCACCAGCGACGATTAAATCTTCCCAGCCTGAGCGTACTTTTTGTGCTGCAAAATTTACAGCTTCAAGACCCGATGCGCAGAAACGGTTAATTTGTACGCCTGATACATGCTCACTCCAGCCAGCAGCTTGAGCTGAAGCTTTAGCGATATCGCCACCTTGGTCTGCAATTGGAGTCACACAACCGAGAACCACATCTTCGACGAGGCTTGTATCGAGGTTATTACGCGCTTCAAGCGCGTGCATCAGTCCAACAACAAGAGAGATTGGCTTGACTTCATGCAAACTACCATCTTTCTTTCCTTTACCGCGCGGTGTACGAACCGCATCAAAAATATAAGCTTCGGTCATTTCTGATTCC